>NZ_JBFRHF010000023.1:0-132099 GCF_052115705.1 Inquilinus sp. 2KB_23
CGCCGATGCCGCCGCCGCCGAGGCGCTGCTGCCGGCGCTGGCGCCCGGCCAGGCGCTGGTGACCAGGGCCGGCGGCCGCTGGCGCTGGGACGGGCTGGTGGCCCGGCCGGGCGCCCCCTCCCCCGCCGCGGCGCGGCTGCAGCAGCGCAACCGGCTGGAACAGCTGGAGGCGCAGCTCGAGACCGCCGCGGATGCCGCCGGCTCGGCGCGCCGGGCGATGGATACGGCCCGCCAGGCGGCGCAGACCGCCCAGGACACCGACCGCGCCGCCCGGCGCAGCCAGCAGGAGGCGGTGGCCGCCATCGGCCGGGCGCGCGAGGCGCAGAGCAAGGCGGCCCAGGCCGAGGCGGCGCGGCGCAGCCGGCTGGCGGCGCTGACGGCCCAGGCCGAGCGGCTGTCGACCGACCGCGACGAGGCCGGCCGCGAGCGCGAGGACATCGCCGGCGAGATCGAGGCCCTGCCGGATGGCGAGGCCCAGCGCCGGGCGGTGAGCGAGATCCGCTCGTCACTGGCCGAGGCCCGCTCGGCGCTGGGCGCCCGGCAGTCGGGGCTGGAGCGGCTGCAGCGCGAGGCCGGCGGCCGGCGCAACCGGCTGCGCACCATCGAGAGCGAGGTCCAGGGCTGGGACAGCCGGGCCCGCGGCAGCGCCGACCGGCTGGCCGAGCTGGAGGCGCGGCTGGAGGAGGCGCACGCGACGCTGATCGAGCTGGACGCCAAACCGGCCGAGATCGCGGCGCGGCGCGAGACCCTGATCGGCCAGATCGACACGGCGGAGCGGGCGCGCCGGCTAGCGGCCGATGCCCTGGCGGTGGGCGAGCAGCGCCAGGACGCCGCCGACCGCGCCCTGCGCGCCGCCGAATCGGCCCTGGCCGAGGCGCGCGAGGGCCGGGTGCGCGGCGAGGCCGCGGTGGTCGCCRGCCAGACCGCGGTGGACGGGCTGAAGATCCGCATTGCCGAGCGGCTGGACTGCGAGCCCGAGGCCGTCGCCGCGCTGGCGGGTCTGGACCCTGACGCCCCACGGCCGGATGCCGAGGAGATCGCCCGCAAGCTGGACCGGCTGAGCCGCGAGCGCGAGACCATCGGCCCGGTCAACCTGCGGGCCGAGGTCGAGATCGTCGAGATCGAATCCCAGCACACCCGGCTGGCGGCGGAGAAGGAGGACCTGACCGCCGCCATCGCCAAGCTGCGCCAGGGCATCGCTTCGCTGAACCGCGAGGCGCGGGAACGGCTGGTGGCCAGCTTCGACGTGGTCGACGGCCATTTCCGGGCACTGTTCACCCGGCTGTTCGGCGGCGGCAAGGCCCATCTGGCCCTGACCGACACCGAGGACCCGCTGGAGGCCGGGCTGGAGATCTACGCCAGCCCGCCGGGCAAGAAGCTGCAGCACCTGTCGCTGCTGTCGGGCGGCGAGCAGGCGCTGACCGCCGCAGCGCTGATCTTCGCGGTGTTCCTGACCAACCCGGCGCCGATCTGCGTGCTGGACGAGGTCGACGCGCCGCTGGACGACGCCAATGTCGACCGGCTGTGCACGCTGCTGTCCGAGATGGCCGAAAGCGGCCGCACCCGCTTCCTGATCATCACCCATCACCGCATGACCATGGCGCGGGTGAACCGGCTGTACGGCGTGACCATGATGGAGCGCGGCGTCAGCCAGCTGGTCTCGGTCGACCTCGAACAGGCCATCCGCCACGCCCAGCCGCACCAGCGGGAACTGGCGGTGTAGGATCGGGCATCGGTCGGCGCAACGGCCTGGCAATCGAAGGTGAGGGGGGGCTTCGCATCATGATGGGAATGAAGGCCCGGGCCGGTCTGATCGCCGCGCTGATTCTGACCGGCGCGCCCGCAAAGGCCGATATCGATGCCTTGGCCGGTGCCCTGGCCGCGAGCCAAGCCGCCTTCGACGCGTTCAGAAAGATGGCTCCCACAGGCACCGATGGAAGCGGCATTCCGGGCATGGCCGATCCAGCCGCAGCCGCAATATTGGATGCTGCATGGAATTTGGACGTCCTGCAGATCGCGAATCCAGTCGAAGCAAGGGATCTTCAAGCTCTAGATAAAATTTGCCTAACCGGAATGATCATATGGAAGTCTTATGTTTTTGAGCGTCTTGATGGACTAGAGATTCTAGATACGAAGATATTAAAAAGAATAGTACAGCATCAGACTGAGATTGGGCCGGGGATGGCTTTTTCAATTCGTTGCGCTGCTGCATTCATTGACGCCTACGAGACCGCCGCTCCCGAGGCCGCGGTCGACCAGAAGAGCACCTATCAATTCTGGATCGAAAAGGAGGAGGGATGGATCGTCTCGTCCTTTGGTGTCGTGTGCGCGGGGATCTTCGCTGCCGACAATTCCCACCCCCTCAACGACGCCTTGCACGCTGTGCTTCCAGGACTGCTCGCCCCGGGTCGCCAGACCCTGGACCGCGACGCCCTCTTGAGGTCGACGCACGACGCCATGACGGAGACTCCGGTCATGCCCGGAGCCAGAGACCTGAAAGGCTGCAGTGACCTGGAAGCACTGCTGGCACCCAGGCCTGGAGGCGAAGCCCGCTGACGGCCCGACGGATGCGGCGGGCCGCCCCTGCCCCTCAGATCGCCAGATGCAGTGCCATGGCCGGGTCGCTGACGCCGGGCCGGCCGGTTTCGAGGCGGCCGGCGAAGCGGCGTTCGAAGCCGTCGGCGGCGATGGTGAAATCGTACCAGCCGGCGCTGTCCGCCCGGCTCCAGCGCCGGCTCGCGGTCGCGCCCGGCGCCACCGTCAGCGTGCCCTGGTCCCCCGCTGGCATCGGCATCCCAGCCATCCTCGAGCCGCTTGCCGGCCTCGACCGTGTAGCGGCGCGGGATGCGGTCGAGATGCAGATTGTCGTAGACGCGAAACACCGCCCCTTGGGCGCCGGTGTTGGCGAAGTCCAGCGTCACCCGGCCGCCGGCCGCGACGCGGGCATTCACATGCAGCTCGCAGGGCAGCGCCCGCGACGGCCGCGTCCCAGCCTCCTGATAGAGCGGCTGCGGCGTATCGGGCGTGGTTCTGGCTCGGCCTCGCATCCGGCTGGAACGGCGGGCCGGCATCCTAGGCGATCAAGATGACAGACAGACGTCGCGGAGACGAAGAGCCGATGCGGCCCGACCCCTTTGATCATATGATTCGTTCAACGACATCGTGAGGGACGGCCGAGTGAAGATCACCGCGATCGAGACGCATGTCGTCAATGCCGGGCTGCGCAACTGGGTGTTCGTCCGGGTCCTGACCGACCAGCCCGGCCTCTACGGCTGGGGCGAGGCGACGCTGGAATGGAAGACCCGCGCCGTCACCGGCGCGGTCGAGGACATCGCGCCGCTGCTGATCGGCCGCGACCCGCGCGACATCGAGGCCGCGGTGCGGGCGGTGAAGAAGCAGGGCTTCTGGATGCTGGGCGTGATCGGCATGACCGCGCTATCGGGCGTCGAGATCGCGCTGTGGGACATCCTGGGCAAGGCGCTGGGCGTGCCGGTGTGGCGCCTGCTGGGCGGCAAGCTGCGCGACCGGGTGCCGGTCTACACCCATCTCGGCATGGGCGAGATGAACGCGGTCTACGGCACCATGGAGGCGGGCCCGCTGGTCGAGCGCGGCCTGGCCGTGGTCGAGGCCGGCTACGACGCCTTCAAGATCGTCAACGTGCCCTACACCCACTACACCGCCGGCGTCGCCCAGATCGACAGCCTGGGCCGGGCCATGGCCGACCTGCGCGCCGCGGTCGGGCCGGGCATCGAGATCATGGTCGACTTCCACGGCCGCCCCGCCTCGCCCACCGCCGCCCTGGCCTATATCGAGGCGCTGGCCCCGGCCCGGCCGCTGTTCGTGGAGGAGCCGATCCCGCCCGGCGACGTGGCGTCGATGAAGCAGATCGCGGCGCGATCACCGGTGCCGGTCGCGGCCGGTGAGAGGCTGACCAGCGCCCTGGAATTCGCGCCGCTGCTGGAGGCCCGCGCCATCGCCATCGCCCAGCCCGACCTGTGCCATTGCGGCGGGCTGACCGAGGCGCGGCGGATCGCGGCGCTGGCCGAGGTCGCCGGCTGCGGCATCGCCCCGCACAACCCGCTGGGGCCGATCGCCGGGGTGGCGGCGCTGCATTACGACGTGGCGACGCCGAACTTCGTGATCCAGGAGGAGATGACCGGCGCCGTGCCCTGGTATTTCGAGGTGGTCCAGGGCCCGATCCGGCGCGAGGGCAGCGCCTGGGCGGTGCCCGAGGCGCCGGGGCTGGGCGTCGAGGTCGACCTCAAGGTCGCCGCGAAGCATCCCTTCGAACAGGAACCCTTCCCGACCCGCGACGCCGTCATGCCCGACGGCACCGTGGTGGACTGGTGACGCGAGGAGGGCGCCTGGCACTGCACCCGCGCGGTGCTGCCGTCGATGCTGGAGCGCAGCGGACGTTCGGTCCGTGAGCACCGGAAGCGCAGGAACCGCCATCAGGCGGCCGCGCCGGCGCGTTTCCAAACGGTCTCTAAGGCTCGGTCATCTCGACCCGCACCAGCACCTTGTCGATGCGGTTGCCGTCCATGTCCATGACCTCGTAGCGCATCCCGTTCTCGACGAAGCTCTCCGCCACCTTCGGCATGCGGCCGAGGTGCCAGAGCACGAAGCCGGCCAGGGTGTGGTAGTCGTCCTCCGGCGAACGCAGGCCGCGCAGGCGCAGCAGCCGCTCGACCTCGTCGATCGGGGTCATGGCGTCGACCAGCCAGCTGCCGTCTTCGCGCCGCACGATCGAATAGCCGTCGGCGTCGATGCTGAGGTCGCCGACCTCGCCCGCGATCGCCGACAGGATATCGCTGGGCGTCACCAACCCCTCGACGCTGCCGTATTCGTCCACCACCACCGCGAGGTGGATGGCGGAGCTGCGGAAGGTCTGCAGCAGCTTCAGCGCCGGCGTGCCGTCCGGCACCACCAGCGGCGGGCGCATGGTCTCGGCGATGTCGAACGGCCCGCCCTGCAGCATGCGGTCGAGCATGTCCTTGGTCTGGACCATGCCTTCGAGCTCGTCCAGCGAGCCGCGCGCCACCGGGAACCGGCTGCACCCGCTCGACGAGATGGTCTTGCGGATCTCGTCCGGGCTGTCGTCGAGGTCGATCCACACCATCTCGTGCCGCGGCGTCATGATCGAACGCACCGACCGGTCGGCCAGGCGCAGCACGCCCTCGATCATCTCGCGCTCGGCCTCGACGAAGACGCCGGCCTCGGTGCCCTCGGCGATCAGCGACTTGACCTCTTCCTCGGTCACCGTCTGGCCCTGGACCGAGGAGATGCCAAGCAGGCGCAGCACCAGCTCGGTCGACCGCTGCAGCAGCCACACCACCGGTGCGCCGACCGAGGCGATCCGCTGCATCGGCCGGGCGACCCGGGCGGCGATGGTCTCGGCGTGGTTCAGGGCGATGCGCTTCGGCACCAGCTCGCCGACGATCAGCGAGAAATAGGTGATGGCGAACACCACCAGGGCGAAGGACAGCCCGTCGGCCCAGGGCCCGACCACCGGCTGGGTCGCCAGCCAGTCGCGCAGCGGCACCGACAGGGTGGCGCCGCCGAAGGCGCCGGCGAAGATGCCGACCAGGGTGATGCCGACCTGCACGGTGGACAGCAGGCGGCTGGGATCTTCGGCCAGGGTGAGGGCGGCGCGGGCGCCGCGATGGCCCGCCTCGGCCATGCCTTGCAGGCGGGCCCGGCGGGCGTTGACCAGCGCCATCTCCGACATCGCGAAGAAGGCGTTGACCAGGATCAGCAGCACGACGATGACGATTTCGACGATCATCGGCGGATGCTAGACGGAGGTTCGTCCGTCTCTTCGGTTTCGGCAGGCATGATGCCGATGAGATAGCCGGTCAGGCGCCCCCGCGTCCACCGTCACGGCCGTCATCATCCGACAGGCCGGCGATCAGCGCTGCCACGAAGGGCGCGGCGATGGCATCCCCAGGGTCGACGGCGCCTCGATGATGGCGAATCCGGTCATCCTGTCCTTCAGAACGGGATCATGGGCCGAATCGATCCCGGGATCCCGGCCTGCGCGGCACCGCGCGGGCTTCCGGTCCGGCCCCCGCTCCTGTATGAGGCCGGGATCCCCATGAGAGCCGAGAGGCCATGTCGCGCCAGCCGATCTTCAACGTCCCGCCGATCACGATGTGGCTCAGCGTCGTCCTGGTCGCCGTCTTCGCCGCGATCCACCTGCTGCCGGAGACGCTGTGGGGACCGATCATCAACCGCATGGTCGTGGTCCCGGTTTACTTTGAGGAACTCGACCGGTGGACGGCGCTGGATGCGCTGACGGTCATCTCCTCGCTGGTGTTCTACGCCTTCATCCATGTCGAGCCGATCCACCTGGTCGCCAATCTCGGCTTCTTCCTGGCCTTCGGCAGCGTCTGCGAACGCCAGTTCGGCAAGCGCCGCTACATCGTGCTGCTGCTGGCCACCACGGTGGCGGCGGCGCTGGTCCAGGTCGCCGCCAGCTGGGGGCAGGAGATCCAGCTGTACGGTGCCTCGGGCGCGGTGTCCGGCTGCATCGGCGCGTTCTGCCGGCTGATGCTGGCGACCCACGACCCGGCCCGGCGGCGGCTGGCGATGAACCTGATCGGCTTCACCGTCATCGCCAACGTCCTGTTCGCCCTGCTGGGGGGCGGGCTGATGGGGCTGGACGCCCAGATCGCCTGGCAGGCCCATATCGGCGGCTTCCTGGCCGGCATCCTCCTCGGCACGCCGAAGCGCGCATAGGCCCGGCGTCACAATCCTGAAGACTCGACGTTGCAGCCCGTGGACGCCCCGCCTATATGACCGTGGGAGCGACGCTGCCCGCGGGCGGCATATCATTGATTGGGGGTCCCGGCGGTGCCTCACCGAGGGCCAGACGCGACCTGCTGAAGGAATGAGGAAGAGATGAGCAAAGTCATCGGTATCGACCTCGGCACCACGAATTCCTGCGTTGCCATCATGGACGGGGCGCAGGGCCGTGTGATCGAGAACGCGGAAGGCGCGCGCACCACGCCGTCGATCGTCGCCTTCACCGAATCGGGTGAGCGGCTGGTCGGTCAGGCGGCCAAGCGCCAGGCCGTGACCAACCCCGAGAACACCATCTTCGCGGTCAAGCGCCTGATCGGTCGCCGCTACGACGACCCGATGACCCAGAAGGACAAGGACCTGGTGCCGTACCAGATCGTGTCCGGCGACAATGGCGACGCCTGGGTCCAGTCGCGCGGCGAGAAGTTCGCCCCCAGCCAGATCAGCGCCTTCATCCTGCAGAAGATGAAGGAGACGGCCGAGAACTTCCTGGGCGAGAAGGTCACCCAGGCGGTCATCACCGTCCCGGCCTACTTCAACGACAGCCAGCGCCAGGCCACCAAGGATGCCGGCCGGATCGCCGGGCTGGAAGTGCTGCGCATCATCAACGAGCCGACGGCGGCCGCCCTGGCCTACGGCCTGGACAAGAAGGCCAGCGGCACGATCGCGGTCTACGACCTCGGCGGCGGCACCTTCGACGTCTCGGTGCTCGAGATCGGCGACGGCGTGTTCGAGGTGAAGTCGACCAATGGCGACACCTTCCTCGGCGGCGAGGATTTCGACGCCAAGATCATCGACTATCTGGCCGACGAGTTCAAAAAGGAGCAGGGCATCGACCTGCGTAAGGATCGCCTTGCGCTGCAGCGCCTGAAGGAAGCGGCCGAGAAGGCCAAGATCGAGCTGTCCTCTTCGGTGCAGACCGAGGTCAACCTGCCCTTCATCACCGCCGACGCCACCGGGCCGAAGCACCTGAACATCAAGCTGACCCGGGCGAAGCTCGAGGCGCTGGTCGACGACCTGATCCAGCGCACGGTCGAGCCGTGCCGCGCCGCGCTGCGCGACGCCGGGCTGAAGGCCAGCGAGATCGACGAGGTGATCCTGGTCGGCGGCATGACCCGCATGCCCAAGGTCATCGAGACGGTGAAGCAGATCTTCGGCAAGGAGCCGAACCGCGGTGTCAACCCGGATGAGGTCGTGGCCATCGGCGCGGCGATCCAGGGCGGCGTGCTGAAGGGCGAGGTCAAGGATGTCCTGCTGCTCGACGTCACCCCGCTGTCCCTCGGCATCGAGACGCTGGGCGGCGTGTTCACCCGGCTGATCGAGCGCAACACCACGATCCCGACCAAGAAGAGCCAGACCTTCTCGACCGCCGAGGACAACCAGACCGCGGTGACAATCCGCGTGTTCCAGGGCGAGCGCGAGATGGCGGCCGACAACAAGCTGCTGGGCCAGTTCGACCTGGTCGGGCTGCCGCCGGCCCCGCGCGGCATGCCGCAGGTCGAGGTCACCTTCGACATCGACGCCAACGGCCTGGTCAATGTCAGCGCCAAGGACAAGGCGACCGGCAAGGAGCAGGCGATCCGCATCCAGGCCTCGGGCGGCCTGTCGGACGGCGACATCGACAAGATGGTGCGCGACGCCGAGGCCAATGCCGTGGCCGACAAGGCGCGGCGCGAAGTGGTCGAGGCCAGGAACCACGCCGACGCGCTGGTCCACACCACCGAGAAGCAGCTGGTCGAGCATGGCGACAAGATCGATGCGGCCGAGAAGGCCGCGGTCGAGAGCGCGATCGCCGAGCTGAAGACGGCGCTGACCGGCGAGGACGCGGCCCAGATCAAGGCCAAGACCGACGCGCTGGCCCAGGCCGCGATGAAGATCGGCGAGGCCATGTACAAGGCCAGCCAGGAGACCGGCGCCGCCCCCGAGGGCGAGCAGGCTTCGGCGAAGCCGGAAGAGGGCGTGGTCGACGCCGATTTCGAGGAAGTCGACGACGACAAGAAGAAGAAGTCGGCGTGACCGCGACTCGGTGATCGCGACACACGATTGAGGGCAGACACCGCCCCCGCGAGGTCCCCGACGGGGCCGCGCGGGGGCGGTTTTCATCCGGGCCGGGGCCGTGCGGCTCTCCCGGTGCGGCACGAGGATGCGGATGGCGAAGCAGGACTTTTACGAGCTCTTGGGGGTTGCGCGCGGCGCCGGCGCGGACGAGATCAAGAAGGCCTACCGCAAGCTGGCGATGCAGTTCCACCCGGACCGCAACCCCGGGAACAAGGACGCCGAGCACAAGTTCAAGGAAATCAGCGAGGCCTATGACGTCCTGAAGGACGATCAGAAGCGTGCCGCCTATGACCGCTTCGGCCACGCCGCCTTCGAGGGCGGCGGCGGTCCGCGCGGCGGCGGCGGGCCCGATTTCGGATCCGGCGGCTTCGCCGACATCTTCGAGGAGATGTTCGGCGACTTCATGGGCGGGCGGCGCGGCGGCGGTGGCCAGCGCGCCCAGGCCGGCCGCGGCGCCGATGTCCGCTTCAACCTCGAGATCTCGCTGGAAGACGCGTTCCAGGGCAAGCAGGCCACGGTCAAGGTGCCGTCCTCGATCGCCTGCGAGGTCTGCGACGGGTCGGGCGCCGAACCCGGCAGCCAGCCGGTGACCTGCCCGACCTGCGGCGGCGCCGGCCGGGTCCGCGCCTCCCAGGGCTTCTTCACGGTCGAACGCACCTGCCCCGGCTGCGGCGGCCAGGGCCGGGTGATCAAGAATCCGTGCCGCGCCTGCAGCGGCTCTGGTCGCACCCGCAAGGACAAGACGCTGAAGGTCGACATCCCGCCGGGCGTCGACGACGGCACCCGGATCCGGCTGTCGAACGAGGGCGAGAGCGGCGCGCGCGGCGCCCCGCCCGGCGACCTCTACATCTTCCTGTCGATCCGGCCGCACGCTCTGTTCCAGCGCGACGGCGCCGACCTGTTCTGCAAGGCGCCGATCCCGATGGCGACGGCGGCGCTGGGCGGGCCGATCGAGATCCCGGCGATCGACGGCGGCCGCGCCAAGATCACGGTGCCGGCCGGCACCCAGTCCGGCGCCCGCTTCCGGCTGCGCGGCAAGGGCATGTCGGTGCTGCGCTCGCCCGGCCGCGGCGACATGTATGTCGAGCTGCAGGTCGAGACCCCGGTCAACATCAGCAAGCGCCAGCGCGAACTGCTCGAGGAGTTCGAGCGCGAGGGCGGCGGCGGCAGCAGCCCGGAAAGCCAGGGCTTCTTCGCCAAGGTGAAGGAATTCTTCAAGGAATGAGGATCGCGACCCGATGACCGCCGGCGACACCCCGCGCCCGATCGAGGGCGCCCTGAAGCTCGGCATCACCGGGGCGGCCGGCCGCATGGGCCGGATGCTGATCCAGACCGTGCTGGACATCCAGGACGGCTCGGTCGTGCTGCACGGCGCCATCGCCAACGAGGGCAGCCCCGCGGTCGGCCAGGACGCCGGCCTGCTGGCCGGGCGGGCGGCCTGCGGTGTCGTGGTCGGCGACGACCCGGTGCAGCTGTTCGCCACCGCCGACGCGGTGGTCGACTTCACTCGGCCCGAGGCCTCGGTGCGCTTCTCCGCGCTGGCGGCGCAAGGCAAGGCGGTGCATGTGGTCGGCACCACCGGCTTCTCGGCCGAGGATCTGGCGGCGCTGGGCCGTGCCGCGCGGCACACGCCGGTGGTGCAGTCCTACAATATGGGCCTGGGCATCAACGTGCTGGCCGCGCTGGTGCGCCAGGCGGCACGGGCGCTGGATGCCGGCTGGGACATCGAGGTGGTGGAGATGCACCACCGCCACAAGATCGACGCCCCCTCCGGCACCGCGATCCTGCTGGGCCGCGCCGCCGCCGAAGGCCGCGGCGTCGACTTCGATGCCGCGCGCGCCGTCGACCGCGACGGCAGGCGCCCCGACGGCGCCATCGGCTTCGCCACGCTGCGCGGCGGCGACGTGGTCGGCGAGCACACGGTGATCCTGGCCGGCGCCGGCGAGCGCATCGAGCTGGCGCACCGGGCGACCGACCGCGGCATCTTCGCCCGCGGCGCGCTCAAGGCCGCGCTGTGGGGCCGCGGCCGCGCCCCCGGCCTCTATTCCATGACCGACGTGCTGGGCCTGGGCTGACGCCCGGATTTCGCGGCCTGCGGCCGACCCGAATCCCTAAGCCGCGGCGCTGGTCCGCGCCGCTTCCCAGGCCAGCAGCGCCTGTTTCTTGTCGGCGCCCCAGCGGTAGTTGTGGATGACGCCGCTGGAGCGGATGACGCGGTGGCAGGGGATCAGCACCGAGACCGGGTTGGACCCGACCGCGCCGCCGACGGCCCGGCTGGCGGACGGGCGGCCGATCGCGGCGGCGACGTCGCCATAGCTTGCGACCCGGCCGGAGGGGATCGACAGCAGCGCCTCCCACACCTTGACCTGGAAGTTGGTGCCGCGCAGCAGCACCGGCAGCGGCAGGGTGCCTGTCGCCGGGCCGGCGACCGGCGCGAACATCCGCGCCGCGACCTCCGCCGTCGCCGCCTGGTCGCGCACCAACTCGGCCCCCGGCCATTCCCCGGCGAATTCGGCGATCGCCGCGGCCTCGCCGCCGACCACGAAGCTGAACCAGCACACGCCGCGGTCGGTGGTGCCGATCAGGCAGGGGCCGAAGGGACTGGCATGGAGGCCCCAGCGGATGGTCAGCCCGGCGCCGCGCCCCTTCCAGTCGCCCGGGGTCATCGCCTCGCAGGTGACGAACAGGTCGTGCAGCCGCGACGGGCCGGACAGGCCGGTGTCGAGCGCGGCGTCGAGCAGGCTGGTCGGCGCGCTGAGCAGCCGTTTGGCGTGGTCGAGCCGCAGATACTGGACGAAGCGCTTCGGGCTGATGCCGACCCAGCGCGAGAACACCCGCTGGAAGTGGTGCGGGTGCAGCCCGACCTCGGCGGCCAGCGCGGTCAGGTCCGGCGGATCCTCGCGCCGCTCCACCAGGATGGCGATGGCCCGGGAGATCGCCTCATGGAAGGGCTCGTCCCCGTCGGCCGGGCTGGATGCGGGATGCGTGCTCATGGCTGTCAATGTCGTGCCGGCGGCCGCTGCCAACAACCCGGTTCTTGCGATGGCGGCGGGAGGCTCAGCCCTCCTCCGCCGCCAGCCAGTTGAGGTGCCAGCGGCTGTCCGGCGGCACCGTCCGGTCCAGGCCGTAGCCGTCGCGCTGCATGGTCAGGAAGCCCGGCAGGGCCGGCGCCACCACAGTGTCCCACAGCCGCTCGACATCGCGGAACCCGAGCAAGCGGGCCGTGGGCCGGGCCGCGTCATGCGCCGCCAGCAGCTCGCGCGCCTTCGCCGCCAGCCATTCGGCCTGGCGCGCCACCATCGCCTCGCCGTCGCGGCGCCGGGCCCGGGCCGCATCCGGCCCCATGGCGAAATGCGGCCCCGGCGCATCCGCCGGCGGCAGGCGCGAGCTGTCGACGCAATCCGGCTCGATCGCCCAGAGCTGCGAGGTCTCGATCCGCCCGGCATGGTCGCCGCCGGCGCGGCCGTCGCCGTCGAACCCTGCCGGGTCGGCCTCGAAATCCGGCAGGGAATGCAGCCGGGCGCCGATGAAGGGCTGCACCAGTTCGACCATGGTGGCGAGATCGCGGTAGTTCTGGCCGTAATGCCCGGTCAGCAGGATCACCGCCTTGAAGCCGATGCGGTCGGCGGCGCGCAGCTGGTAGCAGATCGATTTGAAATGGTGCCAGGGCGGCACCGCCGTCATCCAGTCGCGCGCCACCTCGCCCACCGTATCGCGGGCCCAGATCGCGTAGTCGCCGACCTCATGGATGTGCCAATGGTCCGGCGGGGCGACGATGCCGCCGCCGAGTCGCGCCGCGGCACAGGCGATGCCGTGCGCCTTCAGGGTGTCGAGCCCGACCGCGTTGTGCGGGCCGTGCGGTTCGCACAGCCCGTAGGTCAGGTACAGCACCGGCGATTCGGCGAAGCGGCGTTCCAGCTGATCCGGAAACATCCGCTCCCAGCGCACCTCGTCCATCAACCTCTCCTTCGGCGTCAGTCTTCGTCCGGCCCGGCCCCGCCGCGCAGCCGGTCCAGCGCCGCCGACAGGTCGCGCGCCAGCCCGGCGCGGTCGGCCGGCGCCAGGAAGCCGCCGATGCCGATGCGCTGGCCGTGGCTGGCCAGGGTGATGCGGTTCTGCCCGACCTCGCTGCGGTCGACCGCGACGCGCAGCCAATAGGGCTGCAGCTCGATCCGGTGCGACACGCCGCGATGGTCGCCATGCTCGATCACCAGCCGCTCCGCGGTCAGGCGGATGGTCTCCCAGCTGCGCTCGGCCCGGCGCAGGTTCAGCCGCATCAGGAAATACAGCAGCAGCGCGTCGAGGCCGTAGAAGCCGAACACCGGCCAGGCGCCGAGCGCCAGGAACAGCAGGCCGTTGAACAGGCTGGTGGCGCCGACCACGCCGATGACGATCCAAAACCCGACCCGGCCGAGGCTGCGCTTGGGACGCAGCAGGCGTTCGAACAGGATCGGACCGGGATCCGCGACGGCGCCGGTGGCGCCGATCCGGGTGAGGCTGCTGCTGCGCATGCCGAAAGCATAGTGCTGGCCCGCCGCATGGCAATGGTCGAAGCGCCCTCGCATCGCTAGGCTGCGCCGCATGAAGCCCGCCGCCATCGACGATTTCTACGCCCGCCTCGCCGCCCGCACGCCGGAGCCGGAGACCGAGCTGATCTATCACAGCCCCTTCACCCTGCTGGTCGCGGTGGTGCTGTCCGCCCAGGCGACCGATGTCGGGGTGAACAAGGCCACCGGCCCGCTCTACGCCGTCGCCGACACGCCGGAAAAGATCGCGGCGCTGGGGGTCGAGGGGCTGTCGCGCTACATCCGCACCATCGGCCTTTACAACACGAAGGCCAAGAACGTCATCGCGCTGTCGCAGATCCTGCTGCGGCAGCATGGCGGCGAGGTGCCGCGCGACCGCGCCGCGCTGGAGGCGCTGCCGGGCGTCGGCCGCAAGACCGCCAATGTGGTGCTCAACGTCGCCTTCGGCGAGCCGACCATCGCCGTCGACACCCATATCTTCCGGGTCTCGAACCGCACCGGCCTGGCCCCCGGCAAGACGCCGGACGCGGTCGAGAAGGTGCTGGAGCGGGTGACGCCGGACCGCTGGAAGCGGCACGCGCATCACTGGCTGATCCTGCACGGCCGCTACACCTGCAAGGCGCGCAAGCCGCTGTGCCCCGGCTGCGTGGTCACCGACCTGTGCGCCTGGCCGGACAAGACGGTCACGCTTCCCGCCTAGCCCGCATTTCTCACACTCCCTACACCCTGCGTCGTCTTGCGGTGAGTCGGATGCGGGGCGGGCCGCCGCAAGACGACCCTTCGGGCCGGTTGAAAATGCCGACAGGGTGCGTCGAACGGCTGGCCCGATGCCACCGCATCGCGCTGCGCCGCTCTCCTGCCCCGTCGGCATTTTGAACCGGCACAGGACGCAGGGAGTGTGAGAAATACGGGCTGGATCCCGAACGGAAGCTCCCCCCACCCGGGAAGGGATGGGGGAATCCCATTCCGGGGTGGGGGGAGCCATGCCGAGTCGCCGAACCTCAGGCCCATCGCGGTGGGGGGAGCACCGCGAGGGGCGTCAGACGAACACGAAGTCCGCGGCCGTGAGGTGGGCGGCCTCGACATGTTCCAGGGTGACGTGGTTGCCGCCGCCGAGATCCAGCACGGCGCCATCCGCGCTGTCGCTGAGATGCGCCAGCGGGTCGAAACCGTGACCGAAGCCGACCAGGCTGATCCGGTCCTGGTTCACGTTGAAGTCGGTGATGGTGTCGTTGCCGGCCTGAAGATTGTGGAAGGTGAAGGTGTCCGCGCCGCCATTGCCGGTGAGGATGTCGTTGCCGGCGCCGCCCTCGATGTGGTCGGCCCCGTCGCCGCCGATGACCCGGTCGTTGCCGGCGTCGCCGAACAGCTGGTCCCCGGCGGTGGCGTTCGCCGCGGTGGTGGTGAAGGCCTGGACCAGGTCGTCGCCGTCGCCGCCATGGCTGATGTCGGACGCGGTGTCGCTGCCGATAATCTGGTCGTTGCCGGCACCGCCGAAGACGGTGTCGCCGGTGGCGTCGTTCCACTGGATGACGTCGTCACCGCCGTCGCCGAACACGGTGTCGTGGCCGGCCATGCCGCCGATGTGGTCGGCACCGTCGCCGCCATGGACGATGTCGTCGCCCGCGCCGGTGTTGATGGTGTCGTCCCCGGCCCCGCCGTTCAGGTGGTCGGCACCGTCGCCGCCGCTGATATTGTCATTGCCGTTGCCGCCGTCGATCCGGTCCGCGCCGCTGCCGCCGATGATCGTGTCGTTGCCGTCGCCGCCATCGATCCGGTCGGCACCGGTGGCCGCCGCGGCGGTGGTGGTGAAGCCCTGGAGGACATCGTCGCCCGCGCCGCCGAAGATCACGTCGGCCGCGACGTCGCTGCCGGTGATGGTGTCGTTGCCGTCGCCGCCGAAGACGGTGTCCCCGGTCGGGTCGTTCCAGGCGATGACGTCGTCGCCGGCATCGCCGAAGACGGTGTCGTGGCCGGCCATGCCGCCGATGTGGTCGGCACCGCTGCCGCCATGGACGATGTCGTCGCCCGCGCCGGTGTTGATGGTGTCGTCGCCGGCCCCGCCGGAGAGGTGGTCGACACCGCCATTGCCGGTGATGGTGTCGTCGCCGTTGCCGCCCTGGATGACGTCGTTGCCGTCGCCACCGATCAGGGTGTCATTGCCGTTGCCGCCGAACAGGTGGTCGCCCGCGGTGGCGTTCGCGGCGGTGGTGGTGAAGGCCTGGATGACGTCGTCGCCATCGCCGCCATGGCTGATGTCGGCCGCGGTGTCGCTGCCGATGATGTGGTCGTTGCCGGCACCGCCGAAGACGGTGTCGCCGGTCGGATCGTTCCAGGCGATCACATCGTCGCCGGCGTCGCCGAAGACGATGTCGTGGCCAGCCATGCCACCAATGGTGTCGTTGCCGGTGCCGCCATGGACGATGTCGTCGCCGGCGCCGGTGTTGATATTGTCGTCGCCGGCCCCACCGAACAGGTGGTCATTGCCGGCATTGCCCGCGATGGTGTCGTTGCCGTCCTCCCCCAGCACCAGGTCTGCTGAATCGGAGCCCGTCAGAACATCGTCGCCGTTGGTTCCATGCAGAAGGCTCATCGCCTTGCTCCCGCAGATGTTGTTGAGGTTCTGAACCTCGGGGAGCCGGGTTACCCGATGATGTCACGCGAGATCTATCGGGTGACATATGAAATCTTTGGCAATTCAGAGATTGCCCAACAAATTCTTAAGGATCCCGATTTGGCATCTTATGCAGCAGACCGCATCACCTGTCCGCGATCGCTCAGCACCTCTCCTGCGGCGTCAGCGCAGCAGCGCCTCGGGCTCGATGGCGCCCAGGGCGGCGACGAAATCCGTCATGTCGGCCGTCAGCCGGGCGAGGCCCTTGGTCGGGGCCAGCGTCGCCTCTTCCATATACAGCGCCCGGTTCAGCTCGATCTGCAGCGCATGGACGCCCGCGCGCGGCCGGCCGTAATGCCGGGTGGTGAAACCGCCGGCATAGGGGGTGTTGCGGGTGACGGCGTAGCCGCAGCCGGTCAGCCACTGCTCGGCCGCCTCGGTCACCGCGGGGGCGCAGGCGCTGCCGTAGCAGTCTCCCAGCACGATGTCGACCGAGCGGCCGCCGGGCGTGCGCGAGGCGCCCTGCGACGGCATCGAATGCGCATCGAGCAGGATGGTGCGGCCGAATTCGGTCCGGGTCTCGTCGACCAGCCGGCGCAGCGCGGCGTGATAGGGGGTGTAGTAGCGCTCGACCCGCTCCACCGCCTCGGCGAAGCGCAGCTTGCCGCGGTAGATGTCCTTCCCCTGGGCGACGATGCGGGCGATGGTGCCGAGCCCGGCGACGACGCGCGGCGAGCGGGTGTTGACCCAGCCCGGCAGCGCATCGTCGAACATCTCGGGGTCGAGCTCGAAGGCCTCGCGGTTGACGTCGAGGAAGGCGCGCGGGAACAGCGCGCGCAGCAGCGGCACGCCACGCGCCGGCACCTCGCCGAAGATCTCGTCGACGAAGCCGTCCTCGGACCGGCGCAGCGTGTGCGGGTCGAGCCGCGCGGCGTCGAGGAACGCCCTCGGGTAGTCGCGGCCGCTGTGCGGCGAGGCGACGACGACGGGAAGGCGGGGGCCCGACGGCAGGGCGATCGCCACCGCGTCGGACGCCGGCGACTGCGAGGCGAGTTGACCATCCATGCCACCGTCATATCCCAGCGCCCGAGGGCTGTCGACGGTGCCAGTTGAGCTATATGGTTTGACGCTTGCACCCTCCAGGGGATGATGCTACATCGGCGCTCCCGCGGACGACCGGCTTCGGTCGTCCTTCCCGGTGCCGGGCGCGTAGCTCAGCGGGAGAGCACTACGTTGACATCGTAGGGGTCACAGGTTCAATCCCTGTCGCGCCCACCACCGGAACTCCAGGATTTCCAAAGTTTAGAGAGCCCTCCCCTCTGGGGGACCAGCTCCGATGCGCGGATGTTCCGCCGTCGTGCGCTCATCCTGACCCCTCGACCGCTCAGCTTCGGCATGCAGGTGGTACGGCGTCCGCCTGCCGCTATGATCCATGCGCCATCTGATCCTGCACCTCATGCGCCGATCCCTAGGCTGGGCTGAGCGGCGTGAACCGAACACCGAGGAAAGACCATGATCGAGGTCGTTCAGGCCTATGACCGCGTCCCCTTCGCCGAGGTGCCGTCGGACGACGCCGGCGCGCTGGAGGCCAAGCTGGCGGCCGCCCGCCGGGTGTTCCTGGACCGCGACGGATGGCTGCCGCCGCATCAACGCATCGCCATTCTGCGCCGCCTGGCGGAGCTGCTGGCCGGCAAGGTCGACCATTTCGCCCGGCTGATCGCGCGCGAGGGCGGCAAGCCGCTGACCGACGCCCTGGTCGAGGCACGCCGCGCGGTCGACGGCGTGCAGAACGCGGCGGACGAGCTGCGGAATTTCGCCGGCCGCGAGATCCCGATGGGCCTGACCCCGGCCAGCACCGGGCGCCTGGCCTTCACCATCAAGGAGCCGATCGGGGTCGTCGCCGCGATCTCCGCCTTCAACCACCCGCTGAACCTGATCGTGCACCAGGTGGTGCCGGCGATCGCGGTGGGTTGCCCGGTCATCATCAAGCCGGCCGCGACCACGCCGCTGAGCTGCCTGGAATTCGTGGCGCTGGTGCGCGAGGCGGGGCTGCCGGAGCCGTGGTGCCAGACCTTCCTGCCCGAAGGCAACGCGCTGGCGGAGGCGCTGGCGACCGATCCGCGCGTGGCATTCCTCAGCTTCATCGGCTCGGCGCGCGTCGGCTGGCACCTGCACAGCAAGCTGGCGCCGGGCACCCGCAGCGCGCTGGAACATGGCGGCGCCGCACCCGTCATCGTCGATCGCAGCGCGGATCTCGACCGGGCGATCCCGTCGCTGGTGAAGGGCGGCTACTACCATGCCGGCCAGGTCTGCGTATCGGTCCAGCGCATCTTCGTCCATGACGCCGTGAAGGCCGAGTTCGTGACCCGCTTCACCGCGGCGGTGCAGGCCCTGAAGGTCGGCGACCCGCTGCTGCCGGCGACCGAGGTCGGGCCGCTGATCCTGCCGCGCGAGGCGGACCGGGTGCTGTCGTGGATCGAGGAGGCGAAGGCCGGCGGCGCCCAGGTCCCCACCGGTGGCACGCGCCTGTCCGACACCACGCTTGCCCCCGCCGTGCTGGTCGACCCGCCGGCCGGCGCCAGGGTGTCGCGCGAGGAGGTGTTCGGCCCGGTGACCTGCGTCTACGGCTTCTCGGAGGTCGGGACGGCGATCCAGGCCGCCAACAGCCTGCCGGTGGCCTTCCAGTCGGCCGTCTTCACCCAGGATCTCGGCTTCGCGCTGCAGGTGGCGCCGCGGCTGGACGGTTCGGCGGTGATGATCAACGACCACACCGCCTTCCGCACCGACTGGATGCCCTTCGCCGGCCAGCGGCAATCCGGCGCCGGCATCGGCGGCATTCCCTGGACGATGCGCGAGATGACCCAGGAGAAGATGATCGTGTTCAAATCCTGAGGGGAATAGGCCCGGGCGCGGCGCCATGTCGCGCCGGGATTTCCACCCGGGATCTTAGCCTGAAGCCGATCCGCCGCACCGCCTTGACGGGAGAGATTGCCATGGCTTCCGACACGCCCCGCACCGGCTATGCCCTGCTGCGCGACCCCAGATCCAACAAGGGCAGCGCCTTCACCGAGGAAGAGCGCCGCCGGCACGGGCTGGAGGGGCTGCTGCCGCCGACGCCGAGTTCGCTGGAACACCAGGTCGCCCGCATCCACACCGAGCTGGCGAATCTCGACGTCGACCTGCAGAAGTACCTGCTGCTGTCCGACCTGCAGGCGCGGAACGAGACGCTGTTCTACGCGGTGCTGATGTCCGACCCGGCGACCTTCATGCCGCTGGTCTACACCCCGACGGTCGGCGAGGCCTGCCAGAAGTTCAACCACATCTTCCGGGCGGCGCGTGGCCTGTATCTGCCGATCACGGCCAAGGGCCGGCTGAAGGAGCTGATGGGCCACTGGCCGCAGCCGGATGTGCGCTTCATCGTCGTTACCGATGGCGAGCGGATCCTCGGCCTGGGCGATCTCGGCCTGGGTGGCATGGGCATCCCGATCGGCAAGCTGTCGCTCTACACCGCCTGCGCCGGGGTGCCGCCGGAGGTGTGCCTGCCGATCGTGCTCGACGTCGGCACCAACAACCAGGACCTGCTCGACGACCCGCTCTATCTCGGCCTGCGCGAGGAGCGGGTGCGCGGCGACGACTACCACGCCTTCATCGCCGAATTCGTCGAGGCGGTACAGCTTCTCTACCCGAAGTGCTGCATCCAGTGGGAGGACTTCGCCAACGTCAATGCGGTGCCGATCCTCGCGGCCTACCGCGACAAGGTCTGCACCTACAACGACGACATCCAGGGCACCGCGGCGGTGGCGCTGGCCGGCATCTACGCCAGCCTGCGCATCACCGGCGGCAAGCTGGCCGACCAGCGCTTCCTGTTCCTCGGCGGCGGGTCGGCCGCGACCGGCATCGCCGAGCTGCTGTCGCAGGCGATGGCGCTGGAAGGGCTTGATATCGCCGAGGCGCGCAAGCGCAACGCGCTGTTCGACATCAACGGCCTGATGGTGACGTCGCGCACCGACCTCGCGGAGTTCCAGCGGCCCTTCGCGCTCGACCGCGACCCGATCCATGATTTCACCGAGGCCGTGAAGGTGCTGAAGCCGAACGGCATCATCGGCGTCAGCACCGTGCCCAAGCTGTTCAACCAGCATGTGATCGAGGCGATGGCCGAGGTCAACGACCGGCCGATCATCTTCCCCTATTCCAACCCGACCTCGCGCTCCGAATGCACGGCGGAGGAGGCGTATCGCTGGTCGCAGGGCCGGGCGGTGTTCGCCAGCGGCAGCCCGTTCCCGCCGGTCGAGGTCGACGGCAAGCGCTTCGTCCCCGGCCAGGGCAACAATGTCTACATCTTCCCGGCGATGGGCATGGCGGTCTACGCCACCGAGGCGACGCGCGTCACCGAGGAGATGTTCATCGTCGCCGCCCGCGCGGTGGCCGAGCAGGTCGGCGAGGACAGCCTGGAGAAGGGGCTGATCTATCCGCCGCAGAGCCAGATCCTGGCCGCCTCGCTGCATGTCGCCACCAAGGTCGCGGAATACATCTACGACCATGGCCTCGCCCGCGTGGCGCGGCCGGACGACGTCAAGGCGCAGATCGAGGCCAAGGCCTACAAGCCCGTCTATCCCGGGTGACCTGGCGCACGAGGCCGCCACCGGCAACGGCTCCGATAGAGAGGGGCCGTCGTCGCTGGCGGAGCTTTGCCTGGTAAGGAGGCCCCAACGTCCCGGCACCAGGACAAGGGTGTCCGTGATGCAGGTTCGTGGAGATCGCCCGCGATAGGCTCGCGAGCCCACTGTCCCGTCTCAAATTCTCAACTGGAGAAATAATATCGAAGCGAGGCGGACAGCCAAGACCCGCCTCACGCCCGAGTTCTATTGAACAGGATATTCTCAGCCAGAGAAATAACGCTGTATCGAGAAGTCGTCTAGTTGCCCATATTTGTTTCAGTCAGTGCCTAATCTTTCTCTTTGACAGATTAACCAAGTCATGGTTATCGTTTGCGTACATACAAAAGCATTCTGAAGAACGAGCGGCCGCGCGGCGGTCGAACTCGCATGCGGAGGCTCATGCCATGTACGATCGCTACGCGACCACCCGCCTGATCGACCTCTGGCTGCAGGAGGACATCGGCTATTGCGACCTGACCGTGCAGGTCATGATCGAGCCGGAGGAGACCGGCGCCTTCGTCATGAATGCCCGCGAGCCGATGGTGGTGTCGGGCATCGAGGTCGCCGCCGAGGTGTTCCGCCGCTATGACCCGCGCTGCGCCGTGACCGTCCGGGTCAAGGACGGCGACCGGGTCGCGGCCGGCCAAGTGCTGCTGGACGTCGGCGGCCCGGCCCAGGCGATCCTGACGGCCGAACGCACCGCCCTGAACATCACCCAGCGCCTGTCGGGCATTGCCACCGAGACCGCGCGCTACGTGGCCGAGATCGCGGGCACCGGGGCCCGGCTGCTGGACACCCGCAAGACCACGCCGGGCCTGCGCGTGCTGGAGAAGCACGCCACGGCCTGCGGCGGCGCCCTCAACCACCGCCTCGGCCTCGACAACGGGGTGATGATCAAGGACAACCACATCGCCGTCTGCGGCAGCATCGCCGCCGCGGTCCGCCGGGCGCGGCGCACCCTGCCGATGCTGACCAAGATCGAGGTCGAGTGCGACTCGCTGGAGCAGGTGGACGAGGCGGTGCTGGCCGGCGCCGACGTCATCATGCTGGACAACATGCCGGTGCCGATCATGCGCCGGGCGGTCGAGACCGTGGCCGGGCGCATCCCGCTGGAGGCCTCGGGCGGGGTGCGGTTCGACACCATCCGCGCCATCGCCCAGACCGGCGTCGACTACATCTCCACCAGCAAGATCACTCAGTCGGCGCCCGCCATGGACATCGGGCTCGACGAAGCCGACCGGGCGGCGGCGTGAGCCCGGGCATCTTCTTCCTGGTGGTGGGGCCCAGCGGGTCGGGCAAGGACACGCTGATCGACGGCGCGCGGGCGATCCTGGCGCCGTCCGGCCGCTATCACTTCGCCCGGCGGGTCATCACCCGCCCGTCGGGGGCGGCCGGCGAGGACCATGACGGCACCACCGAAGAGGCCTTCGCCGCGCTGGAGCAGCAGGGCCGGTTCCTGATCACCTGGCAGGCCCACGGCCTGCATTACGGCCTGCCGATCGAGCTGCTGGAGGCCTGCCGCCAGGGACGGCACGTCATCGCCAACGGCTCCCGCTCCGCCGTGCCGGCGCTGGCCGAGCGGGTGCCGCGCCTGGTGCTGGTCGAGGTCTCGGCCCCTGCCGCGGTGCTGGCGCGCCGCATCGCCGGCCGGGGCCGCGAGGCCGGGGCCGACATCGCGGCCCGGCTGGCCCGGCCGGCGCCCGACCTGTCCGCGGCCTTCGCGGGCGGCGTGCGCGTCGTCCGGGTCGCCAATGACGGCACGCCGGAGGCCGGCATCGCCGCCTTCGTCCGGCTGGTGCAGCAGGAGGCGTCGCGCCTGCGCCTGCGCGCCGTGCCGATCGACACCGGCCGGCAGAACACGGCCTTCCTGCCGCGGCACGGCACCGTGCTGCGGGCGACCGACTATCTCGGCCCCCACAAGATCGACGTGGTCGCCGGCGACCGCAGCATCCGGGCCCAGGTCAATGTGCTGGACGACCCGCGGCTGCTCGACGACGACGAGATCGGCCTGTCGACCGAGGCCTTCGCCGATCTCGGCATGGCGGCGGGCACCGACATCTTCATCCGCCGCACCCCGTCCCCGGAAAGCCGAGGGGCCTTGCAATGCAAGATCCGCGGCGGCGCGCTGGGCGAGGAGCAGTACGCGCAGGTGGTGCGCGACATCGTCGAGGGCCGCTATCCCGACAGCGAGGTCGCGGGCTTCCTGGTGGCCGCCAACCGGGGGCTGAGCGACGACGAGGTGGTGTCGCTGGCCCGGGTGCGCAGCGCCTTCTCGGAACGGATCCGCTGGGACGCGCCCCTGGTGGTGGACAAGCATTCCATGGGCGGCATCCCGGGCAGCCGCATCACCCTGATCGTGGTGCCGATCGTCGCCGCCCACGGCCTGACCATGCCGAAGACCTCGTCGCGGGCGATCACCTCCGCCGCCGGCACCGCGGATGCGATGGAGACCGTCGCCCGGGTCGATCTGAGCGTGGAGGAGGTGCGCCGCACGGTCGCCGCCGCCGGCGCCTGCATCGCCTGGAACGGCCGGCTGAACCATTCGGCGCTGGACGACGTGATGAACGCGATCACCCGGCCGCTGGGGCTCGATTCCAACCGCTGGTCGGTGGCGTCGATCCTGTCGAAGAAGCTGACCGCCGGCTCGACCCATGTGATCGTCGACCTGCCCTACGGCCCCAGCGCCAGGCTGAAGAGCCGGGTCGAGGCGGCCGAGCTGGCCACCCTGTTCGAGACCGTCGGCGCCGGGCTGGGCCTGACCGTCCGCGCCTTCCCGACCGACGGCACGGCCCCGATCGGCCGCGGCATCGGCCCGGCGCTGGAGGTGCGCGACGTGCTGCAGATCCTGGACAACCGCCCGGAGGGGCCGGCCGATCTGCGCGAGAAGGCGCTGTTCTACGCCGGCCGGATCATCGCCTGGGACCCCGCGGTGGGCGACGAGGCGGAAGGCCGCCGCCTGGCCGAGGCGCTGCTGGCCAGCGGCCGGGCGCGCGACGCCTTCGACCGCATCGTCGACGCCCAGGGCCGGCGGGCGGACCCGATCCTGCCCGCGCCGCTGGTCCAGCCGGTTTATGCCGACCGGTCGGGCCCGATCGCGGCGATGGATGGCTGGGCCATCGCCGGCATCGCCCGCCGCGCCGGCGCCCCGTCCGACCCCGGCGCCGGCATCGACCTGCTGTGCCGGGTGGGCGAGGAGGTGCGGGCGGGGCAGGCGCTGTTCCTGATCCGCGCCTCGACGCCGCAGGATCTCGATGCCGCCGCGGCCATGGCCGGGCATCATGCCGGGATCGACATCCGCGAGACCGTCACGGCGGGGGGCGGCAGCAGCGGGGTGTGACGACGTCGCGCGGAAGCGCGGCCGGACGGAAAGCCATAACCGATAAACAAACAGGGACACGGCGATGACAGGAATGGCAGGCAAGGCGATGGCGGCGGTGTTTGCGCTGGCCGCCGCGCTGACCGCACCCGCCCGGGCGGCGGAAATCTCCGTCACCCAATGGGGCACCAGCCTCTACGGCGCGCCCTATGCGGTCGCCATGGAGAAGGGGTTCTTCAAGGAGGCGGGGGTCGACATCACCGGCATCATCGGGTCCGGCGGCGGCGGCACCACGGTGCGCAACATCCTGGCCAGCCCCCTGCCCTATGGCGAGGTGGCGCTGAGCGCCGCGCTGGCGGCCCAGCGCCAGGGGCTGGATGTCGTCATCGTCAACGCCGCCATCCGCAGCGCCGCGGAATCCACCCTGCTGACCATGCCCGATTCCGACATCAAGTCGCTGAAGGACCTTGCCGGCAAGAAGGTCGCCATCACCTCGCCCAAGGGCGTGTCGGAGATGCTGCTGCTGATGGAGCTGCAGAAGGAGGGGGTCGACCCGGCCTCGGTCACCCGCGTCGCCTCCGGCGGCTACAGCAACAGCCTGACCCTGCTGCAGCAGGGCGAGGTCGCCGCGGCCGGGATGATCGAGCCGCTGTCGATCATCCGTAAGGCGGAGTTCCGCACCGTGGCGCGGGCCAAGGACATCCTGCCGGCGATGACCACCGCCGTCGGCATCACCACCCGTGAATTCGCCGAGGCCAATCCCGGCGTGATCAAGGCCATCATCGCCGGCCGCCGCGCCGGCGTGCGGGCGATCTACGCCGACCCCGCGGCGGCGGCGGAGATCGTCGGCCGCACCTTCACCCTCGACCCCAAGGTGGCGCAGGAGGCGGTGGCCAACATGATCGGGCCGCGCTACTGGAGCGAGGGCGAGATCAACCAGGCCGAGCTGGACGAGACCGTGAAGGGCCTGGCGCTGGTCGGCGAGGTGCAGGACGGCGTCGACTGGTCCAAGCTGATCGACACCGCCTACCTGCCGCCCGAACTGCAGGCGAAACAATGAGCGTCACGCCCTTGCCGAAGCCGCAGCGCCGCCCGCCGGCCGGGGAGCCCATGAGCCAGACCGAGGAGCTGCACGTCGTCCTGAAGGGCATCACCCGGGTGTTCGGCGGCCGCAAGCGCGAGAGCCAGATCCACGCGCTCGGGCCGCTGGACCTCGAGCTGCGCCGCGGCGAGTTCTTCTCGGTGGTCGGCCCGTCGGGCTGCGGCAAGTCCACGCTGCTGGACGTGGTGGCCGGGCTGGCGCCGCCCACCACCGGCCAGGCCAGCTTCGAGGGCCGGCCGGTCACCGGCGTGCCCGACGGCATCGGCGTGGTGTTCCAGGAGGACGCGTCCTTCCCCTGGCTGACCGTGCGCGACAACGTCGCCTTCGGGCTGCGCCGGGCCGGGGTCGACGCGGCGGAGATCGCCCGCCGGGTCGATTACGCCATCGGCTTCATGGGCCTGCGCGAATTCGCCGGGGCCCTGCCGCCGCAGCTGTCCGGCGGCATGCGCCAGCGTGTCTGCATCGCCCGCACCCTGGTGCTGCAGCCGCGGCTGATCCTGCTGGACGAGCCGTTCGGCGCGCTGGACCAGCAGACCCGCCTGCTGATGGGCGACGAGCTGCTGCGGCTGTGGCGGGAGACCAACGCCACGGTGCTGCTGATCACCCATTCGCTGGACGAGGCGGCGATGCTGGCCGACCGCGTCGGGGTGATGTCGGCCCGGCCGGGCGTGTTCATCGACTTCGTCGAGACCGGCTGGCCGCGCGACCGCGACAGCCGGGTCATCGCCACCCCGGAATTCGGCGCCATCAACGCGCGGCTTTGGGAAAAGCTGCGGGTCGAATCCCTGAAGCACATGGGCGTGCACTGACCCGAACCCGGAGGCCCCGGCCATGCCGCGCGAAGCCTGGATCCGCCTTGCCGTGATCGTTGCCGCCGTCGCCGTGCTCGAGCTGCTGTGCCGCGGCGGCGCGATCCGGCACACCGCCATCATCCCGCCGTCGGAAATGGCGCAGGCGCTGTGGCGGATCCTCCGCGCCGGCACCTTCAACGCCGATATCCTCACCACCTTCCGCGACATCGCCCTGGCGGCGGCGATCTCGATCGGGCTCGGCTTCGCGTTGGGTGTGGGCATCCATGCCTGGCCGGATCTGCGCCTGGGGCTGGAGCCGATGCTGGCGAGCTATTACGCGGTGCCGACCTTCATCCTGTACCCGGTCTTCATCATCCTGTTCGGGGTGGGCAGCGGCGCGATCACGGCGGTCGCCGTCATGCTGGCCATCGTCGCCATGATCACGGCCACGTTGAACGGGCTGGACCGCATCCCCTCGGCGCTGCGCCGCACCGCCCGGGTGCTGCGCATGGGCCCGCTGTCCACCGCGCTCAGGATCAGCCTGCCGGCCGCCCTGCCCTACCTGTTCACCGGCATGAAGCTGTCGGTGGCCTATGCCGTGATCGGCGTGATCGCGTCGGAGTTCATCCTGTCCGGCTCCGGCATCGGCTACTCCATCGCCTATGCCTACAACAACTTCGACAACCAGACGATGTACGGGCTGATGCTGCTGGTGATCCTGGCCGTGGTCGCGATCAACACCGGGCTGCACATGGTCGACCGCCGGCTGAACGCCCGGCGGGGGCGGTGACGCCATGAGGCAGGCCGTCAGCGTCACCCTCATCGTCGCCGTGTTCCTGGTGCTGTGGCAGGTCCTGCACCTGAGCGCCGGGACCGCCATTCCCGGGCCGGGCGAGACCCTGGACCGGCTGCGCGCCCTGGCCGCCACCCCGGCCTTCTGGGGCCATTGCGCCGAGACCGGCCAGGCCTTCCTGCTGGCGGCGGTGCTGTCGATCGCCGGCGGCCTGGTCCTCGGCGTGCTGCTCGGCAGCCACCGCCTCGCCGGCGGCGTGTCCGAGCCGATCCTGATCAACCTCTACGCCCTGCCGAAGGTGACGCTGTACCCGGTCGTGCTGCTGATCTTCGGCCTGGGGATGTCCGCCAAGGTGGCGTTCGGGGTGATGCACGGGATGATCCCGCTGGCCCTCTTCACCATGAACGCCATCCTGCAGACCAAGCCGGTCTATCGCCGCACCGCCAGCGTGATGCGGCTGACGCCGTGGCAGGCGGCCAGCACCGTGATCCTGCCGGCGATCGTGCCGGAGGTGATGTCTGGGGTGCAGATCGCGGTGTCGCTGGCGCTGCTGGGCGTGCTGATCGGCGAGCTGTTCGCGTCGCAGCGCGGCCTGGGCTTCCTGGCGCGGCACGCCATGGAGCTGGGCGACATGCCGACCGTGCTGGCCGTCGCCGCCACCCTGATCGTCTTCGCCCTGGCGCTCAACGCCGCGCTGCGCCGTCTGGCCAGGATCTGGTCCTAGGGCGCCTCGGCCATGGCGCGGCCGTCGCGGGCGACGACGCGGCCGCCCTTCACCACCAGCCGTCGCGGCGGATGGCCGGCCACCGCCTCGGCGACGGTCTCGGCCTCGACCAGCACGAAATCGGCGCGGCAGCCGGCCTCGATGCCGTAGCCGTCCAGCGCCATCACCGCCGCGCCGCCATGGGTGCAGATGTCGAGCGCCAGCTGCAGCTCGTCGTCGCGGCGCAGGTTGTTGCGCATGCCGACGAACATCGCCCGTTCCAGCATGTCGCCGGTGCCGTAGGGACCCCAGGTGTCGCGGATGCCGTCATTGCCGGCGCAGATCGTGACGCCCGCCGCGGCCAGGCGCTTGACCGGCGGCGCGTCGACCGAGGCCGGCCCGGTGGTCATGATGTGGATGCCGGCCTCGCGCAGCCCCTCGATCAGCCTGTCCACCGCGGCCACATCCGGCATGCCCAGGCAGAAGGCGTGGCTGAGCGTCACCCGCCCCTGCAGCCCGAGCGCCTTGGTGCGCTCGATCGTCAGCTCGACCGCGAAGGCGCCGAGTTCGCCGCCCTCGTGCAGATGGATGTCGATCGGTTTGCCGAAGCTGTCCGCCAGGCCGAAGACGGTGTCGAGATGCCCCTTGGGATCGCGGTCGATGCCCGACGGGTCCAGGCCGCCGACGACATCCGCGCCCTGCCGCAGGGCATCGGCCATCAGCCCGACCGTCCCCGGGCGCACCAGCATGCCGCTTTGCGGGAAGGCGACGATCTCGATGTCGACGATGTCGCGATACCGCTCGCGCGTCGCCATCACCCCTTCGATGCCGGCCAGCCCGACCTCGGTGTCGACATCGACATGGCTGCGGATATGGGTGGTGCCGTGGCCGACCGAGAGCACGACCTGCCGCGCGGATTGCCGGGCGGGGTCGATGCCCAGCGTCCGCTTCATCGTCCGTTCGTTGTCGATCCTGTCGATCAGCCGGGGCCCGACCTCGTTGCGGTACCAGCCCATGCCGTACAGCGTCTTGTCGAGATGGGTGTGCGCCTCGACCAGGCCCGGCAGCATCAGGGCACCGCCGCCATCGACCACGGCGGCCCCGGCGGGCGCCGGTTCCCCGGCGGGAACGATGCGGCCGTCGCGGACCAGGATGTCGGTGGCCGCCCGGCCCGCCGGCCGGACATTGGTGAACAGGGTGGCTGAAGCCATCGGATGCATCCTTCGATCAGCGGGCCGGGAGCGTCGCACGACGCCCCTACCGAATACTGCCGTCGAGCGTCCGAGACCATGTCCTGGATGCATGGTCGAACGGCAGCATCCCCCGGTATCACTTCGAGGTGGGCTTCACTTCATCGTCGGCATCACGAATTCGGCGCCGGCGCGGATGCCGGTGGGCCAGCGGGTGGTGATCGTCTTCATCCGGGTGTAGAAGCGCACGCCTTCCGGCCCGTGCATGTGGTGGTCGCCGAACAGCGACGACTTCCAGCCGCCGAAGGAATGGAAGGCCATCGGCACCGGAATCGGCACGTTGATGCCGATCATGCCGACCTGGATCTGGTGGGCGAATTCGCGCGCGGCGTCGCCGTCGCGGGTGAAGATCGCGGTGCCGTTGGCGAATTCATGGCGGTTGATCCAGCCGGCCGCGGTCTCGTAGTCCGGCGCCCGGGCGACCGACAGGACCGGCCCGAAGATCTCCTCGCGATAGATCTTCATGTCGGTGGTGACGTGGTCGAACAGGCTGCCGCCGATGAAGTAGCCGTCCTCATAGCCCTGGCGGCGGAAGTCGCGCCCGTCGACCACCAGCTTCGCCCCTTCGGCGACGCCGGAGTCGATGTAGCCGCGCACCTTGTCGAGATGCTGCCGGGTGACCAGCGGCCCCATCTCGGCCTCCGGATCGGTGCCGGGGCCGATGGCCAGGGCACGGACCCGCGGCTCCAGCCGGGCCAGCAGGGCCTCGGCGGTCTTCTCGCCGACCGGGACGGCGACGGAGATCGCCATGCAGCGCTCGCCGGCGGAGCCGTAGGCGGCGCCCATCAGCGCATCGACCGCCTGGTCGAGATCGGCGTCGGGCATGATGATCATGTGGTTCTTGGCGCCGCCGAGCGCCTGGCAGCGCTTTCCGGTCCGCGCCGCGGTCTCGTAGATGTACCGCGCGATCGGGGTGGAGCCGACGAAGCTGATCGCCGAGATGTCGGGGTCGAACAGCAGCGCGTCGACCGCCTGCTTGTCGCCCTGGACGACGTTGAACACGCCGTCGGGCAGCCCGGCCTCCGTCAGCCATTCGGCCAGCAGCAGCGAGGCCGAGGGGTCGCGCTCCGACGGCTTCAGGATGAAGCAGTTGCCGCAGGCCAGCGCCACCGGGAACATCCACATCGGCACCATGGCCGGGAAGTTGAACGGGGTGATGCCGGCGACGATGCCGAGCGGCTGGCGCAGCGAGTGGCTGTCGACCCGGGTGCCGACATTCTCGGTGATCTCGCCCTTGAGCAGCTGCGGCGCGGCGGTCGCGAACTCGACCACCTCGATGCCGCGCTGGACCTCGCCCTTGGCGTCGCTGAGCACCTTGCCGTGCTCGGCGGTGATGGCGGCGGCCAGCTCGTCGGTCCGCTCCTCCAGGATGCGCAGGAAGCGATTGAGGATGCGGGCGCGGCGCAGCGGCGTGGTGCCGGCCCAGTCCGGGAACGCCTGCTTCGCCGAAGCCACCGCGGCGCGGACGTCGTCGACCGAGGCCAGGGCGACGGTGCCGCTCTGCACACCCGTGGCGGGGTTGAAGACTGGCACGGTCCGCCCGCTGCTGCCGGGAACCCGGCGGCCGCCGATGAAATGGTGAATCTCGGTTGGCATCACGGCATCTCCTGCTCCAGTCCGGCCCGGCGGGCGGAGGGGATGTCATCCCGCTTTACCCGGCGCGCATCAATGGCCAGGATCGAGCAACCATTGTGCGGGATTTGAAGCCATGGACTGGGACCACCTGCGCGTCTTCCTGGCGATCGCCCGGCATGGCCAGCTGCTGGCGGCGTCGCGCAAGCTCGGGCTCAACCACGCCACGGTGGCCCGGCGGCTGGACGCGCTGGAGGCCGATCTCGGCACCGTGCTGTTCGACCGCCGGCCGGCGGGGTCGGTGCTGACCCAGGCCGGCGACCGGCTACTGCCGGTGGCCGAGGGCATCGAGACCGCGCTGCTGGGCGCGGCGGAAGGGCTGCGCGACGACGAGGCCGAGGTCGCCGGCACGGTGCGGATCGGCGCGCCCGACGGTCTGGGCAACTATTTCCTGGCGCGGGAGCTCGGCATCTTCGCCCGGCAATACCCCAATCTGACGATCGAGCTGGTGCCCCTGCCCCGCAGCTTTTCCCTGTCGCGGCGCGAGGCGGACCTGGCCATCGGCCTCGACCGGCCGGTGGAGGGAAGGCTGATCGTGTCCCGCCTGGCCGATTACAGCCTGGGGGTCTATGCCTCCGCCGGCTATCTCGCCGCGGCGGGGACGCCTGATACCGTGGACGCGCTGGCGGACCACATGGTCGTGACCGGGGTCGAGGACTACGCCTACGCCCCGGCCCTGGACTATGTCACGGTGCTGGAGGACCGGTCGCGCCGACGGTTCCGCTGCGCCAGCGTGATGGGCCAGATGGAGGCGGTGCGGGCCGATGCCGGCATCGGTATCCTGCATGATTTCGCCGCCGCCGAAGTGCCCGGCCTGACCCGGATCCTGCCGGAGGTCGGATTCCGCCGCAGCTACTTCATGCTGTCGCATCCGGACACCGCCGGGCTGCGCCGCGTCGCGATCTGCCGGCGCTTCCTCGCCCGCCGCTTCGAGGAGGAGCGCCAGCGGTTCCTGCCGGGATGTCCTCGACGGCCGGATCGCGAATGAATGCGCCGCGGGGCCGGAGGCAGCGGCCGGCCGTGATCGAGAAGGGCGGCGGCGTCCGCTGCAACGGCGCCATCGACAGCCGTTCGGGCTCGGGCGAAGCGCTCGGCTGCTGACACGCAGGCCACATCGGAGCCATGATCGGGCGGGGCGCCTCGGGATCCGGGGCGCCCTTTTCATCGCTCTCGACACGGATTCGACGATGGCACCGGACGACCCGAAGACGATCGCCGACGGCATCACCATCGGCCCGGACGGTGTGCCGCGCTGTTCCTGGCACTTCGACATGCCCGATCATCCCGATTACCACGACCGCGAATGGGGCCGGCCGGTCGGCGACGACCAGCGCCTGTTCGAGAAGATCTGCCTCGAAGGCTTCCAGTCCGGCCTGTCCTGGCTGACCATCCTGCGCAAGCGCGAGAGCTTCCGGGAGGCGTTCGCGGATTTCGAGATCGAGCGGGTGGCCGGCTTCACGGAGACCGATGTCGAGCGCCTGCTCGGCAACCCCGGCATCATCCGCAACCGGGCCAAGATCCTGTCCACCATCAACAACGCCCGGCGGGCGCGCGAACTGATCCAGGAGGCCGGCTCGCTCGGCGGCTGGCTCTGGGCGTTCGAGCCGGGCCCGGAGGAGCGGCCGCGGGTGATGGACCTGCAGTATTGGCGGTCGAACCCGACCAGCCCGGCCTCCGAGCGCCTGTCGAAGGCCTTGAAGACGCGCGGCTGGACCTTTGTCGGCCCGACCACGATCTACGCCTTCATGCAGGCCATGGGCTTGGTGAACGACCATCTGGAGGGCTGCGCCTGCCGGCCCCGCATCGAGGAGGCACGACAGGCCTTCGCCAAGCCCGCCAAGAGACCGTCTGTAAATGCTACTGGCACGGCCATCTGACGGCGGCTTCTGCGCTTCCGGTGCTCACGGACTCAAACGTCCGCTGCGCGCCGGTTCTCGAAACCACCGCCAGCCGACTCCCGTCAGCGCATTTCCAAACGATCTCTTAGGCCAAGCACCATCCGGCGATCAGACGGCGGCCGCTTTCCGGCCCCGGGGAGCCTTGGCCGGCACGGCGGCAGCCTTCTGCGGCGCCGGCGGCGATGCGCGCCGGGTGCCGAGGCCGATCGACTTCGCCAGAGAGCTGCGCTGCTGCGCGTAGGCCGGTGCGACCATCGGGTAGTCCGCCGGCAGACCCCAGCGCTCGCGATACTGCTCAGGCGTCAGGTTGTAGGCGGAAGACAGATGACGCTTCAGCATCTTCAGCTTCTTGCCGTCCTCGAGGCAGATGATCCACTCCGCCGTCACCGACTTCTTGATCGGCACGGCCGGCTGCGGCCGCTCCGCCGCCACCGGCGCGGCCGGCTTGTCGAGATCATGCAAGGATGCGTAGACCTGGGCGATCAGCGCCGGCAAGTCGCTCAGCGCGACGCTGTTGTTCGAAACATGTGCAGAGACGATCTGCACTGTCAGTCGCCGGGTTTCATCCGCGGCAGCCGCCGTCGATGTCGCGGCGCCATTCTCACTCATTCAAACTGCTCCGTACCAGAGGTTCACGCTGTGATAATACCGGATCGCGTTCAATACAGCTTGAATATAGTTAACAAATGGCCCGGGCGGTAGTCCGGACTGTTATTTAATATCCTTTTGTGCAGCGAGAGATCCGTCGGGCGGCGGCAATCCCTGCCCTGGCCCTCCCCTTCCCGAAGGCGCCGGGCGTGAAAAAGCCGTCGCCGCCGCAGAGGATCGGGACCGCCGATTACCGGAAGGTCTGGAGGAGAGGATCGAAGGCGTAGTCGAGCACCGTCCGGCTGCCGGTGGTGATCGAGACCTCGGCCGGCGTGCCGGCGGAGAGTTCGACGCCTGGCGCCACCTGCTTCACCACGGCCGGGTCGACCTCGATCTTGGCCAGGAAATAGGCGCGCCCGGTCTTCTCATCCACGGTGCTGTTGGCGGCGACATAGATCAGCCGGCCCGCCACCCGCGGCACGCTGCGGTGGCTGTAGGCGACGAAACGGACCAGTGCCGGCTGGCCCTCGCGCACCACATCGATGTCGTTGGGCTGGACCTGGACGTCGAGCACCACCTTCGCGCTCTTCGGCACGATCTCCAGGATCGGCGCGCCGGGCGCGACCACGCCGCCGACCGTGTGGAACTTCCGCCCGGTGACGGTGCCGTCGAGCGGCGCCACGATGCGGGTGCGGACGACCACGTCGCCGCTGGAGCGCATCCTCTCCTCCAGCGCCGCCAGTTCCTTCTGCGTCTTGGCGCGCTCGCTCGCGACCTTGTCGCGGAAGTCGCTGTCCAGCGCCAGCATCCGCATCTCGCTTTCGCCGACGGTCTGTTCGGCCCTGGCGATGGATGACAGGGCGGAGGCCTTCTCGCCGATCAGCCGGGCCTGGCCGCGCTGCAGCTGCAGCAAGCGCGGGCGCCGTTCCAACCCCTTCTCGACCAGGGGCGCCACCGCGTCGATCTCCTGCTGGATCAGCTCCATCTGGATGTCCGCGGCCCGGATCTGGCCCTTCAGCCCGACGATTTCCGAACGGCTCTGGGCGATGCGCTGCGCCAGGACCGACTTCTGGCCCACGATCGATTCGCGACGGAAGGTGAACTGGTCCTGCTGCGCCCTGACCAGGGCCGCGGCCGCGGGATTCGACGGGGTCTCGTTCAGCATGGCCTCGGGCCATGCGATGGCGGCCGCGCTGGTCTGTTCCGCATCCAGGCGGGCAATGGTGGCGACGGCGGCCAGGCGCTGCATCCGCACCATGTCGTAGGTCGCCCTGTCGCGCGTGGCATCGAGCACCAGCAGGGTGTCGCCCGCCTTGACCTCGTCGCCGTCGCGCACCGCCAGTTCGCGGATGATGCCGCCTTCGAGATGCTGCACCGTGCGCCGGTTGCCCTCGGGGCTGACCTGCCCGTTCGCGACCGCGGCGGCGGCCAGCGGCGTTAACGCGGCCCAGACGCCGGCCCCCACGACGAACACGGCGATGACGGCACCGCCGATCAGGCTCACGCGGTTCAGGCGCCGGGCGTTCTGCCGCAGCGCCGCCGTCTCCTCCTTCCGCGAAGCAGACAGAAGGGCGCTGCCGGGGATGGCCGGCAGGTTGGGCTTTCCGGGCTCCTGAGGGATCAGTGACATGGTCGGAGCGTCCTTCTGCGCGGCGGCGACATCGGCAATCGGCGATCCCTCGGACGAATGCGTCTCGTCTTCACGTCACGGGATCGATCGGCCGGCCTCATCTCAAAAATCTCTGTCCGAATCGCAAGTCGTAAATGCTCGTTCTGCCGGGTGTCTATCAGACCATCTTGTCATATCCGCGGCGGGCGGCACCACAACAAGCCGATCATACCAACCTTCACCGGCGACGTTACGTCGGTAATGCGTTTCCGCCGGCGCTGAAACTCCGCCGTAGCAGGGCCCGGTCAATTTCACAGTAGGATAGAGGCTTTCCCGCCGCCGCAAGGCGTGACCTCGGGAACCGGCCGGCGGGCCGTACGTTGATGATCTTGGAGAGGTGGTCGACCCGATGCGATCCGTTCCAGCCACCGAGGCGCTGCCCACGCCCCGCGATGCCGTGTCGGCCGCGAACGCCCGGCCGGCGGTGCGGGCCTTCTTCGATCCGCGCACCTGCAGCCTGCAATACGTCGTCGCCGACCGGTCGACCGGGGATTGCGCGATCATCGACCCGGTGCTGGATTTCGACGAGCGGTCCGGCGCGGTCGCGACCCACAGCGCGGACGGGATCCTGGCCCATGTCGAACAGGCGGGGCTGCGCGTCGCCTGGATCCTGGACACCCATCCGCATGCCGACCATTTCTCCGCCGCCGCCTATCTGAAGGCGAAGACCGGCGCGCCGACGGCGATCGGCGAGAAGATCGTCGCGGTCCAGGCGCTGTGGCGTGAGATCTACAATTTGCCGGAGCTGCCGGCCGACGGATCGTCCTGGGACCGGCTGTTCCACGACGGCGAGGTGTTCCGCATCGGCGGCCTGGAGGCGCGGGTTCTGCACTCGCCCGGGCACACGCTGGCGTCGATCACCTATGTCGTCGGCGATGCCGCCTTCATCCACGACACCCTGTTCATGCCCGATGGCGGGACCGCGCGCGCCGACTTCCCCGGCGGCGATGCCCGGCGCCTGTGGGCCTCGATCCAGCAGATCCTGGCGCTGCCGGACGACACCCGCCTGTTCACCGGGCACGACTACCAGCCGGGCGGGCGCGAGCCGCGGTGGAAGAGCAGCGTCGCCGAACAGCGGCTGGGCAACGCCCATGTCGCAGGCAAGACCGAGGCGGAGTATGTGGCGTTCCGGAAGGCACGCGACCGGCTGCTGCCGATGCCCGGGCTGATCCTGCCGGCGATGCAGGTCAACCTGCGCGGCGGGCGGCTGCCGGAGCCGGAGGACAACGGCCGGCGCTATCTGAAGATCCCGATCGACGCGCTGCCGGGTGCGGCCTGGGAGTGATGCCGGAGACGGGTGGCGGCACGGCGCGTCCGCTCCCGGCGTCAGTTGGTGGCGGACACCGCCAGCGGCTGCTCCAGACCGCCGGACAGCGGCGGAGATGCCACGGCGTCCCGGGCATGCAGCGCGTCGCTGCCGGTCCCCGCCTGGATGAAGATCGCGACCACCACGCCGAGCAGCACGGTCAGGGTCGTCGTCAGCAGGAAGCCCTGTCCATCGGCGGATTCTTCCGCCGCCACGGCTTCGCGCGGGATGGATCGGGCCAGCAGCAGGCCGGTGGCGATGCCGACGGCGGTCATGCCGACGATCAGGGCCGCCACCCCGCCGATCTGCCGAAGCCCCACCGGCGCGGGATCCAGGGCGAGCGTCCGGACCACCGCCAGCATGAAGCCCACGGCAAAGCCGACCGCGGCCGACCTGGTCACCACCACCGTCCGCTGCTTCATCGCATCGGGCTGCCCGCGGCGCCCGGACCGGGTCGGCACAGTGTCCCGCAGGACGGCGCCGGATGGACCGGCCGTCGCCGACGACAAATCGCCCCCGGCCATTCCGTCCCGGATCCGGGACGGAATGGCCGGGCGGGTGGAAAATCGCGCTTCCGGCGCCGGTGTGGAAGTTGCCCTCTTCAGGCGTGCCATGGCCAAACCCGGTGGTTCTCGAGTCAGGCCGGGCGGGTGCTGAATTCACCCGCCCGGCCACCTGCCTTCACGTCGTCCGTGCCCGTGATCGCCCCCGTATTGCGTTCGGCTCGTCCCTGCACGTCCGCATGGGCAGGGTTCGGCCGGAAACCCGTGGTGGTTTGCGTCACCCGGCCGGATACGTTGGGCCGAGCGATCGATTTGCCGAATTCACGGGTCTTTACAGGTAATCCATTGTTTGGTTTCCAGCACCGAAGACGATCGTGAAGAAGCTCGATCGGCGCCTCGACATGGAAATAAAGAGAAACTGGCGCGCTTTTTAGTAAACTTCTGATTCGAGCAGCACCTTCGCGAGCATCAAGATCTGGACCGACCCACATGGATCAGACGCACACTTCAAGCCTGATTGCGGAACCTAAAAAAGGGGGGTCGCCCCCCCTATTTGCGATAAGGTTTCGCCGCCTCAGGGAATTCGGGACGATGCTTCGATGATTCCGGCTGAACAGACCTCTCGCGCCTTGGTGATCGAGGACCAGGATCTGATGCGCCTGGCCTTGATCCATGAACTCAAGGCGGTGCTGAAGGACTGCATCGTCCAGGGGGCCGCAACCTGGGAATCCGCGTCCCGGCTGCTGAAGGACCATGATTTCGACCTCGTCATCATCGATCCGGGACTGCCGGGATTCGACCCGACGTCGCCGCTCGACCGCCTGACGGTCGTGAAGGAGGTGGTCGAGGCATGCCCGAATGCCCTGCACATCGTCGTCACCGGATCCGACACGCCGGAGGAAGGCGAGAAGTGCAGGCGACTCGGGGCGAACGCCTATGTCGGCAAGACCGGCCTCGATCGCGACACGCTGATCAGCATCCTGCAGAACATCTCGGAAACCGGGTTCTCCCTGTCCCTGTCCGAGGTCAAGGAGCGCACGCCGGAGTTCTACTATTCCGGATTGACGCCCCGCGAGCAGGAGATCATCGATTTCATGCGGCGCCGGCCGCGGGGCGCCAAGCGCCGCGAGATCTACGAGCAGATGGGCGACCAGTTCGGCATCGATCCCTACACGGTCGAGAAGTACTACAAGCAGGCCCGCGCCAAGCTGATCAAGAACGGACTCTTCCCCAAAGGTGCCTGATGATGGTGATTTCGCCGGCTGCGCAGGGAATCGGGAGCTTCGCGAGACCCAGGATGTCGAGGCTTGTGCCGCCGGCCATGGCGGCCGCCGCCGCGATGCTGGCGGCTTTGCTGGTTGGCGCCGCCCAGGCGGCCCCGGCCGGCCATGACGACCCGCAGGTGCTGCGCATCGAGGACGCGGCGGGGCAGCCGACGACGACATACGGGCTGGAGCGGCTGAAGCGCGACTTCCCCCAGCGCGAGCTGGACACGCGGACGCCCTGGACCGCGGCGGGGGAAAGCATCCGCTACCGCGGGCCGGAGCTCAAGGACGTGCTGGCCGGCAACGGCCTGGGCGACGTGCCCTCGATCGAAGCCTCCGCCTATGACGATTTCGTCACCACCATCCGGATGGACGAGATCGACACCTACAAGCCCATCCTGGCCCTGGAACGGGCGTGCTCCGCCGACGACCACAAGGCCGGCCGCTGCAAGGACGGCGAAGATTTCAGGCCGCTGACCTTGGACGATTCCGGCCCCTATTCCATCATCTGGCCTTACGACAAGCTGCCCAGTTCCTACGTGCCCGGGCGGAACTCGATCTGGGTCTGGTTCGTCACGGCGCTGCGCCCCGCCTCATGATCCGGACGCCGCGATGGTGGCTGGAGCTGTTCCCCTACCTGGCGCTGGCCGTCGCCATATCCCTGAGTTCGTGGTCGTTCATGCGGTCGGAGCACTACCGCGAAGAGACCGACATGCTGCTCACCCAATCCTATGAGATCGAGTGGCGGGGCTCCCAGGTCCGCGAGCGGCTGGCAAACATCATCGGATACCTGAAGATCGCCATCGCCACCGGGGAGCGGGAGCCGCGGCTGGTGCAGGAGATCGGGCTGCTGCAGTTCAACATCGTGGCGCTGAAGAACCTGGAATACGCCGACCACTTTCTCGATCCGAAGGATTTCGACCGGCTCGACAACAGCCTGACCATGATCCGGGCGAACATCAATCCGGCCCTGGCGGATGGCGGCCAGGACCTGAACGTCCTGGCCTGGGTGTCCGCGATCCAGGAGGACATGTTCCACGTCTCCGGCACCGCCGGCGCGCACAGCCGCACCCTGACCGAGACGGCGCAGATCGAGGAGAATGCGCTGCGCAACACGGCGATCTTCGCCCTGGCGCTGTCTGCGGTGATCGTCGTCGGCGTCGTCATCCACCAGAGGGCCGCCTTCGCGCAGCGGAAGGATCGGCAGATCCGCTCCTTCTCCTCGCTGTTCGCGCATATGACGCGGTCCCGCGTGTCCGCCCTGGCGCTGTTCATCGGACGCCTGGCCGACACCACCACGCCCGACCCGGAGATGGTGGCCGCGGCGGTGCGCGCGGCGAAGGAGCTGGACGCCATCAATGACGGGCTGCTGAAGATCGCCTATGCCGGTAAGCCGGCGCGACGGGTGGCGCTCAAGGCCATCCTGGACGCCATCCGCCTGGACCATGGCGACCGGATCCGCCTCGACATTCCCGACGAGGCGCAGGACGCGCCGGTCGCGTTCCCGCAGCTTCACCTGATCCTGGACGAATTGATCCGGAACGCCGAACACGCCGTGGCCGCCGCCGGGCGGGCGGCGCCCAGCGTGGTTCTCCGCGGTCGCCTGGCGCCGCGGTTCCCGTTCGGGCGCCGGCTGATCCTGGAAGTGGTCGACAACGGCGTCGGGATGACCTCGGCGGTCCGCGAGAAGGCCCTGGAGCCGTTCTTTTCGACCCGGGCGGGAAGCCATGTCGGCCTGGGCCTGACCGGCTGCGCCGAGATGGTGAAGACGCTGGGCGGCCGGTTCGCCATCCAGTCGATGGAGAACATCGGCACCACGGTGCGGATCAGCTATCCGATCGCCCGGGACGCCGGGATGCCGGCCTGACCGGCGCGCCGTACGGCCGGGAAACGCCCCCGGCCGTACGGCGCGATCGGCCGTTACTTCGCGGCGGCCTTGCGCGGACGCCGGGCCTTGGCCGGTGCGGGCGGCGGTGCGACCACCTCGACCGGGCGTCGGGTGCCGAGGCCGATGCTCTTCGCCAGCGTGCTGCGCTGCTTGGCATAGTTCGGCGCGACCATCGGATAGTCGGCCGGCAGACCCCAGCGGTCACGATACTCGTCAGGCGTCATGCCGTAGGCGGCCTGCAAATGCCGCTTCAGCATTTTCAGCTTCTTGCCGTCCTCGAGGCAAATGATGTAGTCGGGCCGCACCGACTTCTTGATCGGCACCGCCGGTTCCGGCCGGCTCGGCACCGGTTCGGACGGCGTGCCAAGACCATTCAGGGCCTCGTAGACCTGCCCGATAAGACCAGCCAGGTCGCTGACCGCGACGTTGTTGTGCGAAACATGGGCCGCGACGATCTGCGCGGTCAGCTTGCGCGTCTCATTTGTCGAACTCGGCTTCAAATCACTGGAGACGTCTGCAGGCATCAAATCTCTCCGCCAGAATGGATGTAGAATAGATATCGCATTTGGCCTGCAGGTCCAGACAAATGTGGGATAAGACAGAAATCCGCTAGGCCATGACTTTCCATTCCTTGGACGTAAACCTTGCCGCGGCGGTGTCGCCCCCCGGGTGCCGCGGCGGTCGGGACGGCCGGCGCCGCCGCTCCCCGGATGACGGGACCCCAGGGGGCGGCGCCCGACGCCTCACAGCGTAAAGTCGGCCGCCACCAGGGTGATGGCGCCGGTCAGGACGATGTTGAAGTCGGCGACGCCGTCGCCATTGACGTCGCCGCTGACCGTGGTGACGCCGCCGGCCACGGCCTCGCGCAGTTCGCCGGCATGGTGGGTGAAGGCCCCTGCGCCGATGAAGCGGAACGCCTGGTCGCCGGCGGCCGCGGTGTTGGCATCGATCGCCGCGAGGTCGATGCGGTCGCCCTGGGCGTGGCTGAAATCGGTGATCCGATCGGCCCCGGCGCCGACCGGGCTCTGGCCGACGCTGCCATAGGTGAAGCGGTCGGCCCCGAGCCCGCCGATCAGCGTGTCCGCGCCGCCCAGACCGGCCAGGACGTCGTTGCCGGCGCCGCCGGACAGGGCATTGGCGGCGGCCGACCCGAGCAGCGCATCGTTGCCGTTACCCCCGGCCAGGTTCTCGATCCCGACCAGCGTGTCGCCCTGGGCATTGCCGCCGGCGCCCGTGCCCGTCGTCAGGTTGACCGCCACCCCGGCGGTGCCCTCGGCGTAGTTTGCGGTGTCGATGCCGGCGCCGCCGTCGAGATGGTCGGCGCCCGCGCCGCCGCGGAGCGCGTCGTTGCCGGCGGCCCCGAACAGGGCGTTGGCCCCGGCGCTGCCGATCAGGGCATCGCCGCCCTGGCTGCCGAAGACGTTCTCGATCCCGGTCAGGGTGTCGCCCTGGGCGTTGCCGCCGCGGCCCGTGCCGGCGGCGAGGTCGACCGCCACCCCGACCGTGCCCTCGGAATACATCGCGGCGTCGATGCCGGCGCCGCCGTCGAGATGGTCCGCCCCGGCGGCGCCGCGGAGGACGTCGTTGCCGGCGCTGCCGAACAGGGCGTTGGCCCCGGCATTGCCGGTCAGGATATCGGTGCCCTGGCTGCCGAAGACGTTCTCGATCCCGACCAGGACGTCGCCTTCGGCGTTGCCGCCATGGCCGGTGCCGGCGGCGAGGTCGACCGTCACCCCGACGCTGCCCTCGGAATACATCGCAGCGTCGATGCCGACACCGCCGTCGAGGTGGTCGGCCCCGGCCCCGCCGCGGAGCACGTCGTTGCCGGCATTGCCGGTCAGGATGTTGGCCACCGCGCTCCCGGTCAGGGTGTCGCTGCCCTGGCTGCCATCGACATTCTCGATCGAGACCAGGATGTCGCCCTGGGCATCGCCGCCGCTGCCGAGCCCGGTGGCCAGGTTGACCGTCACCCCGACCGTGCCGTCGTCGTAGAGCGCGGTGTCGTTGCCGTCCTCCGACACCGCGGCGGCGGCGTTGACGCTGCCGTCGTCGCTGAAGCCGCCATTCAGCACATCGGCGCCGGCGCCGCCGCGCAGCACGTCATCGCCGTCCTGGCCGAAGATCATGTTGGCGCCGGCGTCGCCGAACAGCGCATCGGCGAAGTGCGACCCCGACAGGCCCTCGATCGAGATCAGGACATCGCCCCGGGCATCGCCGAGGAACCCGCCGGTGACCAGGCTGACCACCACGCCGGATTCGGCGTCGCCATAATCCGCGATATCGAGGCCGGCACCGCCGTCCAGCCGGTCGGCGCCGACGCCGCCGTCGAGGTCATCATTGCCCGCGGCGCCGAAGAGGGTGTCGACGCCCGCCGCGCCGCCGAGGAAGTCGGCGCCGCCGGCCCCGGTGATGCGGTCGTCGCCGGAGCCGGCGTCGTAGGCCATCGCCTCGACATTGGTCGTCCGCGTTCCGTCGCTGCCGGTGCCGCCGTTCAGGGTGAAGGTGAGATTTGCGGTCGCGTCGCGGCGGTCCAGGAACAGGAAGTCGGTGCCGGTGCCGCCGTCGATGACGTCCGCCCCGGGCCCGGAGAAGATCTGGTCGTCGCCGGCGCCGCCGCTGATCACGTCGTTGCCGACGCCTGAGCTGATCCCGTCGTTGCCGGCGCCGCCGCTGATGATGTTCTTGCCGTCGCCGCCATCGATGAAGTCGTTGCCGGCGCCGCCGGTGATGCGGTCGTCGCCGGAGCCGCCCTCGTAGCTCAGGATCTCGATGTTGGTGGATCGGCTGCCGTCGCTGCCGGGCCCGCCGTTCAGGGTGAAGGTGAAGCCGGTGGCGAGGTCGCTGCGGTCGATCTCGAGGATATCGACCCCGGTGCCGCCATCGGCGATCACCACCCCGGAGCCTTCCACGATCAGGTCGTCGTCACCGCCGCCGCCGTTGAGCGTGTCGTTGCCGCCATTGCCCGTGAGCTCGTTGTTGCCGCCATCCCCGGTCAGCACGTCGTCGCCGCGGCTGCCGATGACGTTCTCGATCCCGGTCAGGGTGTCGCCCTGGGCGTCGCCGCCGGTGCCCAGCCCGGTCGCCAGGTTGATGACGATCGGGTCCGCGCTGCGGTCGTAATCAGCCGTGTCGATACCGGCGCCGCCGACCAGCGCATCGGCGCCGGCCCCGCCGTCGAGGTCGTCGTTGCCGGCCCCGCCATCGAGCTGGTCGGCGCCGCCGGCGGCGTGGATCTCGTCGTCGCCGGCATCGCCGGTCATGACATCGGCGAAGGCCCCGCCATTGATGAAGTCGTTGCCGTCGCCGCCGCTGGCGTGGTCGCCGCCGTCGGGGGTGTTGAAGTTGTCGCTGTTGATGATGTCGTCGCCGGCCCCGCCGTTGATCGTGTCGGCGCCGTCGCCGGCATTGATGACGTCGTTGCCGTCCCCGCCCGACAACGTGTCGCCGCCCGCACCGCCATCCACGACGTCGCTGCCAGCCCCGCCGTCCAGCGTGTCGGCGCCGGCCCCGCCGTCCAGGACGTCGCCGCCGACGGCGCCGTGGACGACGTCGTTGCCCGATCCGCCCTCATACACCAGCGCCTCGATGCCGGTCGCGGTCGACCCGTCGCTGCCGGCCGTGCCGTCGACTGAGAAGGTGGCGCCCACCGTGCTGTTGAAGCGGTCGACGACGAGGGTGTCGTCGCCGGCGCCGCCGTCGATCGTCAGCACCCCGGCCCCGCCCGTGATGGAATCGTCGCCGGCGCCCCCATTCAGCGTGTCATTGCCGTTGCCGCCTTCCAGCTGGTCATTGCCGTCGCCGCCCAGCAGGGAATCGTTTCCATCCAGCCCCAGCAGGTGGTCGTCGCCGCCCAAGCCGCTGATGGCGTTGTCGCCGGCCGACCCGGTCAGGGTGTCGTTGAAGGCGGTGCCGACGAGGTCCTCAATGTCGGCGCCGACGGTGTCGCCCTCGGCGGCGCCGCCATGGCCGGTCGCGCCGATCGCCACGGTCACGCCGTCCGTGCTGTCGGCGAAGCTGGCCGTGTCCCTGCCGGTGCCGCCGCTCAGCACATCCGCCCCGGCGGCACCGAGGAGGATGTCGTTGCCCTCGTCGCCGAACAGCTGGTCGTTGCCGAGGCCGCCGGAGATGCCGTCATTGCCGTCGTTGCCATGGATGACGTCGTCGCCGTCGGTGCCGGTGAGGGCGTCGCTGTTGGGGGTGCCGTCGATGGTCGCCATGGTTGATTGCTTCCTGAAGGGGATGGGACGGGGCGGCTTGGGCCTGCCCGCTAGAGCACGAAGTCGCCGGCCACGAGGGTGATGCTGCCGGTCAGGGTGATGCTGAAATCGGCGGTGCCGTCGCCGTTGACGTCGCCGCTGACCGTGGTGACGCCGCCGGCCACCGTCTCGCGCAACTCGCCGGCATGGTGGCCGAAGGCGGCGCTGCCGATGAAGCTGAAGGCCTGGTCGCCGGCCACGGCAGTGTTGGCGTCGATCCCGGCGAGGTCGATGCGGTCGCCCTGGGCGTGGCTGAAATCAGTGATCCGGTCGGCCCCGGCGCCGACCGGGCTCTGGCCGACGCTGCCATAGGTGAAGCGGTCGGCCCCGAGCCCGCCGATCATGGTGTCCTTGCCCCCCAGCCCACTCAGCACGTCGTTGCCGGCGCCGCCGACCAGCCCGTTGTCGGTCGACGATCCGATCAGCGCGTCATTGCCGCTGCCGCCATAGACGTTCTCGATCCCCATCAGCGTGTCGCCCTGGGCGGTGCCGCCGGCCCCGGTGCCGGTGGCCAGGTTGATCGCCACGCCGGCGGTGTTTTCGGAGTACATCGCGGCATCGATGCCGGCGCCGCCGTCGAGATGGTCGGCCCCGGCCCCGCCGCGGAGCACGTCGTTGCCGGCATTGCCGTTCAGGATGTTGGCCACGGCGCTTCCGATCAGGGTGTCGCTGCCCTGGCTGCCGACGACGTTCTCGATCGAGATCAGCACATCCCCCTGGGCGTTGCCGCCGCTGCCGGTGCCGGTGGCCAGGTTGACCGTCACCCCGACACTGCCTTCGGAATACATCGCCGTGTCGATGCCATCCCCCTCCAGCGCGGCGGCCGCGCTGGAGGAGGCACTGCCATAGCCGCCATCCAGCACGTCGGCGCCGGCGCCGCCGCGAAGCACGTCGTTGCCGCTGCCGCCGTACAGGCCGTTGGTACCGGCATCGCCGGTGAGGGTGTCGGCGAAATTCGACCCCGCGAGACTCTCGATCGAGACCAGGACATCGCCCTGGGCCTCGCCGAGCGACCCGCCCGTGGCCAGGGCGACCGTGACCCCGGACAGGGCGTCGCCATAGCTGGCCATGTCGATGCCGAGACCGCCGTCGAGCCGGTCGGCGCCCGCGCCGCCCTCCAGCACATCGTCGCCCGCCGCGCCCGACAGGATGTCGGCACCGGCCCCGCCATGGATGGCGTCGGCGCCGCCGGCCCCGGTGATGCGGTCGTTGCCCGACCCGGCGGTATAGTCCATCGCCTCGACGCCGACGGCGCTCGACCCGTCGCTGCCGACCCCGCCGTTCAGGGTGAAGGTCAGACCGGCGGTGGCGGCGTGGCGGTCCATGGAGAGGAAATCGATGCCGGCGCCGCCATCGACGGTGTCGACCCCGGCCCCGGCCCACATCGTGTCGTCGCCGGCGCTGCCGATCAGCACATCGTTGTTGGCGCCGCCCTGAATGAAGTCGTTGCCCGCGCCGCCATTCACCGTGTTGTTGCCGTCATTGGCGTCGATGTAGTCGTCGCCCGCCCCGCCGGTGATGGTGTCGGCGCCGCTGCCGCCCCGGTAGTCCAGCGTCTCGATGTTGATCGCGGTCGACCCGTCGCTGCCGGCCGGACCGTTCAGGGTGAAGGTGACGCCCAGGGTGGTGGTGTCGCGACCGACATAGAGGTGATCCGTGCCGGCGCCGCCATCGGCCGTCACCACCCCGGCGCCGTTGAAGACGAGTTCGTCGTCGCCCGCGCCGCCGCTGAGCGAGTCGCTGCCGCCGTCGCCCACGATCCGGTTGTTGCCGCCGTCGCCGATCAGGACGTCGTCATGCGTGCTGCCGGCGATGTCCTCGATCCCGGTCAGCGTGTCGCCCTGGGCATCGCCGCCGCTGCCCAGCCCGGTCGCGAGATTCACCGTCACCCCGGCGGTGCTGTCGATGTAGACGGCGGTGTCGATGCCGATGCTGCCGTTCAGCGCATCGGCGCCGGCCAGGCCATAGAGCGTGTCGTCGTCGGCGCCGCCGTCGAGCTGATCGTCGCCGGCGCCCCCGACCATCATGTCGTCGCCGGCGTTGCCGGTGAGGATGTCGGTGCCGTCGCCACCGTCGACCCGGTCGTCGCCGTCATTGCCGCTGGCCCGGTCGTCGCCGTCCATGGCGTAGATGGTGTCGTTGCCGGATTCGCCGTAGATCGTGTCGGTGCCGGCATAGCCATAGAGGGCGTCGTGTCCGGCCCCGCCATCCAGCGTATCGTTCCCAGCCCCGCCCGTGATGGTGTCGTTGCCGTCGGCGCCGTAGACGATGTCGTCGCCCGAGCCGCCATTGTAGCCCAGCTGCTCGATGTTCGCGGTCGTCGTGCCGTCGCTGGCTGCGCCATTGAGATGGAAGGTGACGCCTACGGTGGAGTCCGAGCGGTCGACGAACAGGCGGTCGGTTCCAGCACCGCCGTCGACCGTCAGCACGCCCGCCTTGGCCTGGATGATGTCGTCGCCGGCGCCACCACTCAGGGTGTCGTTGCCGGTTCCGCCATCCAGCTGGTCGTTGCCGTCGCCGCCGAACAGGGCATCGTTTCCGTCCAGCCCCAGCAGGCGGTCGTTGCCCGCCAGGCCGCTGATGGCGTTGTCGCCGGCCGATCCGGTCAGGATGTCGTCGAAGAACGAGCCGGTGAGGTTCTCGATGTCGGCACCGATGGTGTCGCCCTCGGCGGTGCCGCCATGGCCGGTGCCGCCGATCGCCGCCGTCACGCCGGCCGCGCTGTCGGCGAAGTTCGCGGTGTCGATGCCGGCGCCGCCATTCAGCGCATCCGCCCCGGTGCCGCCGAGGAGGGTGTCGTCGCCGTCGTCGCCGAAGAGCGTGTCGTTGCCGAGGCCGCCGGAGATCCCGTCATTGCCGGCATTGCCATGGATGACGTCGTCGCCGTCGGTGCCGTGGAGGGAGTCGCTGTTGGGGGTGCCGTCGATGGTCGCCATGATCGATCTGCCTGCTTCCTGAGGGGGTGGGGCGCCGGTCGCGGTGACACGGCCCTGGTCTGCGCAATTCGGCGAAAACCCCCTCCATGCAGCGGTGCGCCGGCCGGGACGGGGGGGGCATCGGGGGCGCCCGCGCGCCCTCGGCAGCGGCGCCCCTGTCCCTGCCGCAGGGACCCGAAGGCATCGATCGCCATGGAGCGCACGGGCCCACTGCTTCAAAATCGGGGTTGGACCGGGGCGAGGCAATACCCTCAAAATCCGGTATCTTGACAAGCTCGGAACTCGATGGAAGCCCGAGTCGATCCACCCGGGGACGTCAGATCGCGATCAGCCCGTGCGCGACGGCGACGGCGGCGGCTTCGGTCCGCTTGGTCACGCCCAGCTTGGCCATCGCCGACCGGACATGCTCATCGACGGTGTGGGAGGACAGGCTCAGCTGTCGGGCCGCGAATTTGCTGGTGGCGCCGCGCGCGACCCAGACCAGGCAGTCCTGTTCGCGCTGCGACAGCAGCCGGGTCGCGGTCGCCGCCGCCGGCGGCGCGTCCCGCACCTCGGCGGCGAAGCGGCGGTCGAGCCGCAGCGCCCGGCCGATATGAGGGCCGAGATAGGTCAGGAGGGCGATGTCCGCCTCGCTCCAGAGCGGCGAGGCGCAGGACCGCGTGACGGCGACCTCGGTCGTGACCCCCGTCGCCTCGACATCGGTCCAGACCAGGGCGCCGCCGGGCGCCGGCGCCGCCTGCGGGCGGTGGCCGAAGGGGCCGCGGCCGGAGTCCCGTCGCGGCGCCGCCCCGCGCATCCGGGCCAGGGTGACGGTGCCGCCGCCCAGCACATCCGCCAGGCGCGACAGGGTGTCGGGCCACGCCGCGTCGCCGAGGGCCGCGGCATAGAAAGCGCCGATCAGGTCGGCGACCTCGTGCTCATTCGCCATCACGCCTCCGCCGGACAGGGTCCGCTCGCCCCGGCCCCTCGGAGAGACGGGCGGGAGATTCGCTCGACCTTGTCGGCCGGGAACCAGCGGTCACGGCGACGGTGAGCGGCACAGGAAGGACGCTGAAGTCCCACCTCTAGGAATTGTGGAGTATAGGATAGTTATTATTACAAGTCCAACATTTTTTGTGGAAGACTCAACATTTCCATCGAGCCTGCCGCGGCGTCGTGCCGATCGGCATCCCTTCCGCAGGACGGTGGCGGTCCGGCTATGCTCCCGCCGGCTCCCGCCCGACATGGATTCGCGTGCCTGCCGCCTGCGCCACCTGCAGCAGCTCGGCCGGCGGCGGCCGGTCGACCACCAGGTCGTCGATCGCGTCGAAGCCGCAGACGCGTTCGATCGCCGAGACGCCGAACTTGCTGGCGTCGACCACCAGCATCGAGGCCTCGGACTGGCGCAGCATGGCGCGCTTCACCGCCGCCTGGCCGATGCTGACGTCGCAGGGGCCGTTGTGGCTGAGGCCGGAGGCCCCGAAGATGGCGCGGTGGGCGTTGAACCGCCCGAGATACTCGGTCGTCTCCTCGCCCGCCACCAGGGCCTCGGCCCCGTCATAGGCCCCCGGGCACAGCCTGACATGGAAGGTCGGATTCGCGGCGGCGACCGCGGCGATGCTGGTCGAATTGGTGATGATGGTCAGGTCGCGCGCCCGCTGCGCCAGGTGCCGGATGACCTGGTAGGTGGTCGACCCGCCGTCGATCATCAGCACCGCGCCATCCGCCACCAGGCCGGCGGCTGCGGCGCCGATGCGGTTGCGTTCCGCCACCCGCAGGTTCTGCCGGATCGAGAACGAGGCCTCGCTGGTCAGCGGCCGCAGCGTGGCCCCGCCATAGGTGCGGCTGAGCAGGCCGCTGGCATTGAGCTCGGCGATGTCGCGCCGGATGGTCTCGCCGGTGACGCCCAGCTGTTCCGCCAGCAGCGAGACGCGGATGGACGCGTGCTCCGCGATCTGCTGCAGGATCAGTTCGTGGCGGTCCTTCTTCTTCGGCTTGGCCAGTCCCACCGCACGACCTCGACGCTGTTCCGCGGCGGCGCGCCGACGGTGCCGGGCCAGGGTCAGTCCCATATGTGCCCGGTTCCACATTCGCGGATCGGCAGGGACCTTGCCAAGGGGCATCGCAACCCCCTGCGATCGGAACCGCCCGGGTCAGGCATGCAGAGCCACCTCGGCGGCGATGACGACGGGGCTGTTGAGCGGCGTCGCGACGACACCGATCGCGGTGCGCGCATGCCGGCCGATATCGGGCCCGAACAGGTCGAGCACCAGTTCGGAGGCGGCGCCGACAATGCCGGTCGTGCGGTCGAAGCCCGGCGCCGACAGCACGAAGCTTTCGATCCGGAGCCAGGCGGCGATACGGCCGAGATCGCCGAGTTCTCGCTTCAGCGTGCCGAGCACGGCCAGCATCGCCAGACGGGCGGCATGCCGGGCCTCGTCGGGCGAGACCTCGATGCCGACACGGCCGAACGGGCCGGCGGCGCTGCCGTCCGGCGCCTGCGGGCCGTGACCCGAAACATAGATCCGATCGCGGTGGCAGCGGGCCCAGGCGAACGGCATTGCGGTCTCCGCCGGCATCCGGGCCGGCGCCGGCAGGTACAGCCCCCGCGCGGCGATCCGATCCTCGATCGCCGACGGTTCCGGCCGCCTCAGAGGCTGTGCAGTCATGGCACGATCGCCGCGCCGCCATGGGGTCCGAACCGATTCGTCATGATCAACCTCGTGGTGTCCCAGGGCGGGAAGAATGCCGCCGGGCGGAAAGCCGTTTCAGGATCAGGAGCCGGGCGGCGCGCGGCAATCCCCTCAAGACAGAGGGCTTGACAGGCGGTCAGGGCGTGAGCAGGCCCTGCTCCATCGCCCGCATCACCGCCTCGGTGCGCGTCGTTGCGCCCAGCTTGGCCATCGCCGAGCGGACATGTTCATCGACGGTGTGGGACGACAGGCCCAGCTCCCGCGCCGCGAATTTGCTGCTGGCGCCCCGCGAGATGCAGGCCAGGCACTCCCGTTCCCGCGGGGAGATCGGCCGGCTGGTCGGTGCTTCGCGGGTGCCGCCGCCTGTTGCCTCGGCCGCGAAGCGGTGGTCCAGCCTGAGAGCCCGGCTGAGATGGGATCCGAGATAGCGCAGCAGGGCCGCTTCCCGCTCGTCCCAGGCCGGCTGGCCGGCGGGCCGGAAGACCGTGACCTCGGCCGCCCGCCCGGTGGCGTCGGCCTCCCGCCAGCGCAACCCTCCGCACGGCTCCTGCTCCTCCGGCACGTCACGCTGCCGGGGCGAAGGCTCCCGCCGCAGCGTGGCGCCGCTGCCGCCGAGCAGCAGGGCGAGGTGCGACAGCACCTCGGGCCAGGTCTTCTGGCCAAGCGCCGCATCATACAGCCCGCCGACCACGGTCAGGATCTCGCCGTCGGCCTCCGGTGTTCCCGCTTTGAGATGCAATCGCCCAATCCTATCCTGCGATGCCGCGAACTGTCCCGGCACCCGATTGGCAGACGCTAGCAACGCCGGCGCGGCCCCGCCCCCCACATTTGGGGGGTCCAACATAAAATATTTGGAACTCCACATTTCTGCCGCCGAGCGATCGGATGAGCCTTCAAGGCTGCGACGCCGTGGCCCCGGCCCGCGGGCTGGCCCCGGCCGGAAAGCCGTCTACAATCGCAGCCGACCGCTGAACCCGAGAGGATCCGACGGATGGCGCAGCCCGGCCCGGCCCATTGGCAGAAGCGGATCGGCCTCGTCGCCGTCCTCCTGTTCCTTGCCGCCCCGGCCGCCCGCGCCGAACCCGCCTTCAGCGATCCCTGGCCGGCCGTGTCCGATTCCACCGGCCGGATCGTCGCGGTGCCCAGCCGCAGCCCCTTCGCCCCCGCCGACATCGGGCCCGACGCCCCGGCCACTTCGGCGCGCGTCACCTACTACCCGCCCGCCGGCGGCGACGCGGCCCACAAGGCGCCGGCGGTGCTGCTGCTGCACGGCTCCGCCGGCATCGACGAGAACCGCGAGCCGACCTATGCGCGGCAGCTGGCGGCGATGGGCATCGGCGCCGCGGTGGTGGACGTGTTCGGGGCGCGGCGCGATATGGCCACCAGCTTCGTCGACCGGGTGATCGAGATCACCGAGACCATGGCCCTGGCCGATGCCTACGCCACCCTGGCCTGGCTGAAGGCGCGGCCGGAGATCGACGGCAGCCGGGTCGCGGTGTGGGGCTTCTCCTACGGCGCCATGGCCAGCGTCATCGCCGCCGACGCCCAGATCGCCGACCGGCTGGCGGCGCTGTACGGCCTGGGCGACACCCGCTTCGCTGCCCATGTCGCCTTCTACGGCCCCTGCATCACCAGCTTCGAGGATTCGCGCACCACCGGCGCGCCCGTGCTGATGGCCTGGGGCGACCGCGACGCGCTGATCGACCCGGCACGCTGCCAGGCCACGGCCGCGGCGATGCGCCAGGGCGGGTCGCGGGTGCAGACCATCAGCTATCCCGGCGCCGTGCACCAATGGGATGGCAGCCGGCCCGGCCCGCGCCCGATCGGCCGGCTGCTGAACGACTGCGACTTCCGGGTCGAGCGCGACCTGACGGTGCGCGACGGCAATCTCGGCATCGCCATGACCGGGCCGTTCACCCGCAAGCTGATCCTGGCATACTGCGTCGGCAGCGAGGGTTACCTGATCGGCCGCGACGACGCGGTGCGGGCGAGGTCGAACCGCGACGTCGCCGCCTTCCTGTCCGCCGCCTTCGGGCTGGCGGGCCGCAGCTGAAGCATGGCCGAACAACCGATGCCGGCCCTGCGCCGGCTGATCGCCGCCCTGGCCCCGCTGGTGCCGGCGCTGCGCGCCCTGGCGCCGCGCCCGGTGACCGCGGCGGACCGGCTGGCCGCCTTCCCGACCCGCGGCCTGCCGCTGTCCCGGCCGGTCGACATCCGCTGGAACGACCACCAGGTGCCCTTCGTCGAGGCTGAGACCGACGGCGACCTGGCGGTGGCGCTGGGCCTGGTCCACGCCCATCTGCGCGGCGGCCAGATCGCGCTGCTGAAGCGGGTGGCGCAGGGCCGGCTGGCGGAGATCGCCGGGCCGGTGGCGCGCGACCTCGACCACATCCTGCGCATCCTCGACTTCGGCCATGCCGCCGACACCGTGATCGACCGCATGCCGCAGGATGTGCGCGACTTCGCCGAGGCCTTCGTCACCGGGGTCAACGCCTATCACGCGCTGGAGCGGGCGCCGCCGCCGGAATTCGCGCTGCTGGGGCTGCGGCACGAGCCCTACACCCTGCGCGACATGTGGACGATCGGCCGGCTGGCCGGCACCGACATCAACTGGCTGGCCTATTTCGGGCTGCTGCGCGAGCGCGGCGCGCCGGGCTTCGCCGCCACCTGGGCCCGGATGCTGAAGGCCGGCGCCAACGCCACCGCCAGCTTCGCCATGGATGGCAGGCACGAGGCGCTGGCGACCCTGCTGACCGCGACCGGCCGCAGCGGCAGCAACAGCGTCGCCGTGGCGGCGTCGCGCAGCGCCAGCGGCGGGGCGCTGATCGCCAGCGACCCGCATCTGGCGCTGTCGCTGCCCAACCTGTGGGTGGTCGCCGGCATGCGCTCGCCCGGCTACCACATGGCCGGGCTGATGGTGCCGGGGCTGCCCTTCGTCGCTGTCGGCCGCAGCCTGCACATCGCCTGGGGCGGCACCAACATGCGGTCGGCATCGAGCGATCTGTACGATATCTCGGGCCTGCCGTCCGGAGAGATCGAGACCCGCGAGACGGTGATCCGCACCCGGTTCTGGCGGCCGGCGCGGCGCAAGCTGCGGCGCAGCCGCTTCGGCCCGGTGATCAGCGACGCCAGGCTGGCGCGCAGCCGGCCGGGCGACACCATCGCCCTGCGCTGGATCGGGCATGAGCCGACCGACGAGATCACCGCCCTGCTGCGCGCCAGCCGCGCCACCACGCCGGAGGACTTCCGCGCCGCCTTCGCCGGCTTCGGCGTCTCGGCCCAGAACATGCTGGTGGCCACCGCCGCGGGCCGCATCGGCCAGGTCATGGCGGCGACCCTGCCGCTGCGCACCCGCTTCCCGCCGGCGGACCCGGTGCTGGACGCCGCCGACCCGGACAGCCATTGGCAGGGGCTGGTCGACGCCCCCGGCCTGCCCTGGGCCACCGACCCGCCGGACGGGGTGCTGGCCACCGCCAACAACCGCCCGACCGACGCCGCCGTGCCGGTCGGCTTCTTCTTCTCCCCCGACGAACGGGTGCGGCGGCTCTATGCCCTGCTCGGCGCCAAGCCGCGGCTGACGACAGACGACCTGGCGGCGCTGCAGGCCGACACCCTGTCGCTGGCCGCCGGGATGCTCAGCCGCCACCTGGTCCAGGCGATCCGCGACGCGGGCGCGGCCGGCGGGCACGCGGCCTTCGTCGACCGGCTGGCCGGCTGGGACGGCGACTACACGGCGGACTCGGCCGGCCCCCCGGCCTTCGAGGCCCTGCTGTACCACCTGGTGCCGCGCATCCACGGCGCCAGCTCGGCCGACGCCATGCCGCGGCTGATGGCGCAGTGGAACGCGATCATCGCCTTCCTGCCCGACGACCTGGCGGCGCTGGCGCCGGAGCGGCGGCGGCAGGTGCTGGCCGAATCGGTCGGGCTGGCCGCCGCCGACGCCGCCGCCTTCCCGGCCTGGGGCGACATGCACCGCATGCGGGTGGCGCACATCCTGGGCCGGCTGCCGGTGCTGGGGCGGTTCTTCAGCTTCGGCGACTACCCCACCGGCGGATCGCGCGAGACCCCGATGAAGACCGCGCATGGGCTGGTGCGCGGCCGCCACGACGCCAGCTACGGCTCGATGGCGCGGCATGTCGCCGACCTGTCCGACCCCGATGCCAGCTGGGTCACCCTGTTCGGCGGGCAGGATGGCTGGCTGGGCAGCGCCAACGCCGCCGACCAGATCCCGCTGTGGCGGCAGGGCCGGTCGATCCGGCTGCCGCTGCGGCCGGAGACGGTGGCGCGCGAATTCCCGACCGTGCTGCGCCTGGAATCGGTCCGGCGATGATCGACCCGACCCCGGCCTTCCGGCTGGCGGCGGCGCTGCGCCGCCGGCGGCTCCGCGGGCTGGACCCGGTCGAGAGCCAGCGCCGAACGCTCCTGGGCCTGCTGCGCCGGGCCGCCGCCACCCGCTTCGGCCGCGACCACGGCTTCGACCGCATCGCCGACGTCGCCGCCTTCCAGGCCGCGGTGCCGCTGCGTCGCTACGAGGCGATGTGGCGGGAGTACTGGCAGCCGGCCTTCCCGGTGCTGCTAGACGTGTCCTGGCCCGGCGGCATCCCGTTCTTCGCCCTGTCCTCCGGCACCACCAGCGGCACCAGCAAATACGTGCCGGTCAGCGACGCGATGCGCCGGTCGAATGTCCGCGCCGGCTTCGACCTCGCCGCGTGGCATCTCGGCGCCCGGCCGCGCAGCCGGATGTTCGGCGGCCGCAGCCTGATGCTGGGCGGCAGCACCGCGCTGACCGAGCACGCGCCGGGCATCTTCAGCGGCGACCTCAGCGGCATCGCCGCCCGCACCCTGCCGGCCTGGGCACGGCCCTTCGTCTTCCCCGGGCCGGACCTCGCCCTCTTGTCCGACTGGGAGGACAAGCTGGACCGCATCGCCCGCGGCTCGCTCGACCTGCCGATCCGCAGCCTGTCCGGCACCTCGAGCTGGCTGCTGCCGCTGCTGGACCGGGTGCGGGCGCTGCGCCGGGCCCGCGGCGACGCGGCCGACCCGCCCTACCCCTCGCTCGACCTGCTGGTGCCCGGCGGCGTCGCCCTGGCGCCCTACCGGCCGCGCTTCGAGCGGCTGCTGGCCGGCACCGCCGCCGAGATCCGCGAGGTCTATGCCGCCAGCGAGGGCTTCATCGCCCTGCAGGACGCCGCGCCGGAGGACGGGCTGCGGCTGAGCCTGGACCACGGGCTGTTCCTGGAGTTCGTGCCGGTCGAGGAGCTGGGGTCGCCCGCCCCGACCCGGCACTGGGTGGCCGATGCCGAGCCGGGGGTGAACTACGCCCTGGTGGTGACCAGCTGCGCCGGGCTGTGGGCCTATGTGCTGGGTGACACGGTGCGCCTGGCCACACCACGTCAACTCGGGCGCGACCCACCGCGTGTGCTGATCACCGGCCGCACCGCCTACGGCCTGTCGGCCTTCGGCGAGCACCTGATCGCCGAGGAGGTCGACCGCGCCGCCGTCGACGGGGCCGCGGCGATCGGCGCCGACCTCAGCGACTTCGCTGTCATCGCGGTGTTCCCGGACGAAGCGTCGCCGGTTGGCCGCCACCGCTGGTATGTCGAGTTCGCCGCGATGCCGGATGCCGCCGCGATCGCCCGCTTCGCCGCCGTGATCGACGCCCGGCTGGCGAGCCTGAACGACGACTACGCCGCCCACCGCTCCGGCGGCGCCGGCATGGGCGCGCCGGAGGTGATGGCGCTGCCGCCCGGCCGCTTCGCCGCCTGGATGAAGTCCCGCGGCCGGCTGGGCGGCCAGAACAAGGTGCCGCGCATGATCGCCGACCGCACGCTGGCGGCCGATCTGGCGGCGTTCATGGCGACAGCCGGCTAGGCCGCCCGGTCCATCAGCGTCGGATCGTCGTTCCGCACCGCATTGACGCGGACCGAGACCGGATAGGCCTCGACCGGCAGGTCGGCCGGCGGCGCCAGGATCGCCTGCAGCCGGTCCGGCGCGGCCGCCTCCTGACCCAGCCAGGCGGGCCAGTCCGCCGGCTCCAGCATCACCGGCATGCGGTGGTGGATCGGCCGCAGCCGCTCGATCGCGTCGGCGGTGACGATGCTGAAGGTGCGGACCCATTCGCCCGAGTCGGGGTCCTTCCACCCCTCCCACAGCCCGGCGAAGCTCATCGGCCGGCCGTCGAGCCGGCGGACGAAATGCGGGGTGCGGTCCGGCGCCCATTCGTAGAAGCCGTCGGCCGGGACGATGCAGCGCCGCGCCTGGAACGCCTTGGCGAAGCTGCGCCGCTGGGCCAGCGTCTCGGACCGGGCGTTGATCAGCTTGGCGCCGCCCTTGAGGTCCTTCTCCCAGCTCGGCACCAGGCCCCAACGCAGCAGGCCGATGGCGCGCCGCCCGGTCTGGGCGTTGAAGCGGACGACGGCGAGGTCCTGGGTCGGCGCCGCGTTGTAGCGCGCCGGGACATTGGGGATCGGGCCGTCGGAGTCGTAGGCGGTGGCCAGCTCCTCCGGCGGCAGCTTCTGGACGAATCTTCCGCACATGGGGTCAGGCTATCAAATCAGGCCGGCACCGGCAGCACATAGGGGCCGAGCAGCAGCCCGGCCAGCATCATCAGCACCACCAGCGTGACCAGGGTCAGGCCGAAATGGGCGCCGCGGCTTTCCTGCGGCACGGCCAGCACCAGGCCGGTGCCGCGGTAGAGGATGGCGAAGGCGTAGCCGAGGGCGAGCAGGATCAGCAGGATCGCCGCCGGGCCGGAGAACACCAGCTGCACCGCCGGCCCGATCATCTCGGCGACATAGAGCGGGGTCAGCGCCAGCGCCACTAGCACGAAGGCGGCATCGAAGCCCGCCTTGCCGCCGAACATCCCGGCATAGAAGCGGATGATCGCCGCCATCACGAACAGGCCGGCGAGGTTGAGGACCACGCGCCCCGCCATGAACAGCGCGATCAGGCCGATCGAGGCGCCGGTCTCCGACGCCGAGGTCAGCACCACCAGCAGGATGAAGGCGCCGATCGAGGTCAGCACCAGCACCGGCAGGGCATGTTCCCGCACCACCAGGCGCCAGCCCGGCGCCGGCACGCCATGGGCGGCCAGGGTGGCGTCGGGTTCGAACAGCATGCCGCGCATGCGGCCGACCACAGCGGCGAGATCCAAGACCGTCTCCAGCACGTCTTCGCGGGGCCGGCCCCGCAGGACCGCCCCCCTAGGCCAGGGATATGGCCCCTCCGATCAACCGCATGCAAGACCGCGCCTTGCAAGGCCGGGCAGCGCGTGCCATGGCTTTCCCCATGAAGCAGCGTATGCGACGGACCAAAGCCGCGACCCCCGGGTCGCGGCGTGAGATCGAACTGGTGATCGAGCGCCTCGGGGGCGGCGGCGACGGCGTCGGCACGGCGGAGGATCACCGCATCTACGTGCCCTACGCCGCCCCCGGCGACCGGGTGCGCGCCCGGCTGGGCCGGCCGGACGGGCAGGTGTGGCGCGGCGAGTTCGTCGAGCTGGTCGAGGCCGGCCCCAACCACCGCGACCCGCCCTGCCCGCATTTCGGCCCCTGCGGCGGCTGCCAGGTGCAGCATCTGGCCGCGCCGGTCTACACCGAATGGAAGCGCGGGCTGCTGGTCAACGCGCTGTCCCGCCAGGGCATCGAGGGCGAGGTCGGCGCGCTGGTCGAGACCCCGCCGCGCAGCCGGCGCCGCGCCAGCCTGGCCGCCCGCCGCGGCGGGTCGGGCGTGTTCCTGGGCTTCAACGAGGCGGGGTCGAGCCGGATCATCGACCTGACCGACTGCGTCGTGCTGCGGCCGGAGATCACCGCCCTGCTGCCGCCGCTGCGCGCGGTGCTGGCCGGCATCCTGCCGCAGAACGGCGGCGCCGACCTGACCGTGACCCTGCTGGAGGACGGCATCGACCTGGTGGTCGTGGCCGACAACAAGCTCGACCTGGCGATGCGCGAGCGGCTGGCGGAATTCGCCGTGGCGCAGGACCTGGCGCGGCTGTCCTGGCGCGGTGCCGACGACTTCAACGACCCGGTGGCGCATCGCCGGTCCGGGATGATCCGCTTCGACGGCATCCCGGTCACCATCCCGCCGGGCGGCTTCCTGCAGGCCAGCGCCGAGGGCGAGGCCGCGCTGACCGGGCTGGTGCGCGACGGCGTCGGCGCGGCGAAGAAGATCGCCGACCTGTTTTGCGGCGCCGGCACCTTCGCCCTGCCGCTGGCCGGCGGCGCCCAGGTCACCGCGATCGACGGCGAGGCCGCGGCGATCGACGCCCTGGCCACGGCGGCAAGGCGCGGCGGACGGGGCGAGCGCATCGCGGCGCAGCGCCGCGACCTGTTCCGCCAGCCGCTGACCGCGGTGGAGCTGAAGGGCTTCGACGCCGTGGTGTTCGACCCGCCGCGGGCCGGCGCCCGCGACCAGGCGGAGGCGCTGGCGGCGTCGGCCGTGCCGCTGGTGGTGGCGGTGTCCTGCAACCCGTCCAGCCTGGCGCGCGACGCCCGCATCCTGGTCGATGGCGGCTACCGGCTGGAGCGGGCGACGCCGGTCGACCAGTTCCTGTGGTCGACGCATCTGGAAGCGGTGGCGGTGTTCCGGCGGTAAGGATCCGCTCTCAACGGCTCACGCTCGTCCCTCAGCTTGTCATGCCACGGCTTGACCGTGGCATCCAGGGGCGGCCAGAGCCGCTCTTGATGGCCCCTGGATTGCCCGGTCAAGCCGGGCAATGACAGGGAAACGCCTCAGGCGATCAGCTTGGCCAGCGGCACCAGCGGGCGCGGGCCGACATGGCCGATCACCTCGGCGGCGGCGATGCTGCCGATGCGGCCGCATTCCGCCAGGTCGAACGCCCGGGTGAAGCCGTAGAGGAAGCCCGAGGCGTAGAGGTCGCCGGCGCCGGTGGTGTCGACCAGCTGGGCGATCGGCGCGGCGGCGACCACATGGGTGTCATGGGCGGTCAGGGCCACCGAGCCCTTCTCGCTGCGGGTGACGACCGCGACCTCGCAGCGGCCGCGCACGGCGGCCACGGCGGCGTCGAAATCGCTGACCTGGTACAGCGCCGTGATCTCCGCCTCATTGGCGAACAGCACGTCGACATGGCTGTCGATCAGCGCCAGGAAGCTGTCGCGGTGGCGTTCGACGCAGAAGCTGTCGGACAGGGTCAGCGACACCTTGCGCCCGGCGGCATGGGCGACGCGAGCCGCCTTGATGAAGGCCTCCTTCGCCGTCGGCCGGTCCCACAGATAGCCTTCGAGATAGGTGACCTGGGAAGCCGAGATCACGGCCTCGTCGACATCGTCCGGCGTCAGCTCGACGCAGGCGCCGAGATAGGTGTTCATCGTCCGCTGCGCGTCGGGCGTGACGATGATCAGGCTGCGCGCGGTCGGCGGCGTGCCCGGCACCTTGGGGTCGAGCGGCTTCGAGTCGAAATCGACGCCGACGGCGCGGATGTCGTGGCGGTAGACGTCGCCGAGCTGGTCTGCCGTCACCTTGCCGATGAAGGCGGCCTTGCCGCCGAGCGAGGCGATGCCGGCCGCGGTGTTGCCGGCGGAGCCGCCGGAAGCGGCGAGGCCCGGCCCCATGGCGGCGTACAGCGCCTCGGCCCGTTCGGCGTCGATCAGCGTCATCGCGCCCTTCACCAGGCCGTGCTCGGTGATGAAGCTCTCTTCGTTCTTGGTGATGACATCGACAATGGCGTTGCCGATGCAGGTGACATCGTAGCGGGCGGTCATGGGTCTCGCTGTCTGCGGCCTGGGGGACGACCCGCACGGGGTCCCTGCCCCTCTAGTCTGCGGCCACGCCCGAGTCAACCGGCGCACCGAGTCGCGAGGGGGAAAGAGGGGCATGGCGGAGGCATGCGCATGGCCTTGCCCCCCAAATCGTCATTGCTTCGCTGCGCTCGCAATGACGAAGAAGGGGAAGGCAGGCCCGGTACCGTTCACGCCGCCAGAGCCAGCTCCGGCGCCGGATGGGGCAGGCCGTAGCGGGCGGCAATGCGGTCGATCCACAGGCCCGGGGTGCCGTGCGGCCGCTCATGCGGGGCGAAGGGCGTGAGCACGGCGTCGAGCCGCGCCATCGCCGCCGTCACCGCCGCCGCCTCGACCGGGGTCAGCGCCGGCTTGGAGCCCTCCGCGGTCAGGGCCCGGATGCGGCTGCGCTCAACCAGCTTGGTCACGAGATGGTGCCCGTCGAAGCGGCGCAGGCAGACGCCATAGGCGCCGCCGAGCCAGTTCTCGTCCCAGATCTCGTCCAGCGCCTTGGACAGGGCCGGCTCGTCGAGGCCGCCCCTTGCATCGAACAGCTCCGCCCAGCCATGGAGACGGCCTTCGGAGGCCAGCAGCGCCCGGCGAAAATCCGCCGTGAATTCCTGCCGCAGATCCACGGCGAGGTCCGGCAGCGGCCCTGCCGACTCGGCGGCCCGGCGGGCCCAGGGCAGCACCGCGGCGCCGAACCACTCCTCCGGCGCCGGCACGACCTCCTCGCTGCGGATCGCGCTGCGGATCGACAGGGCGGGGGCCAGGACATAGGTCGGCACCGGCAGGCAGCGCGCGGCGATCAGCGCGCGCAGCCGGTCCTCGCCCACGCCGGCGGAACCGGCGAGATCCTGCGGCGACAGGCCGTGGCGGCGGACATAGTCGAGCAGGGCGAAGGGGTGGGTCATGGTCGCCTCCGATCGGGGTGAACAGGTCCCGCCCAGCTAAGGCCGGCGCCGCCCCCTTGACCAGCAACAACAAATCGACCACCATCGAAGTATGAAGGAAGGACTTGATCTCGCGGGATTATCGTCGCTGATCGGCGACCCCAGCCGGGCCCTGATCCTGTCGGCCCTGTTCGGCGGCGAGGCGCTGCCGGCGGGCGAGCTGGCGTTCCGCGCCCGGGTCACGCCGCAGACCGCGAGCAGCCATCTGGCCAAGCTGGCCGAGGCCGGGCTGGTGGTGGTGGAGCGCATGGGCCGCCATCGCTACTACCGCCTGTCGGGGCCGGAGATCGGCGCGCTCTTGGAGCAGATGCTGGCCGTGGCCTGGGCCCCGTCGGTCGACCAGTCGCGGGTGCCGGCGCCTTTGCGCGGCGGCCGCATGTGCTACGACCATCTGGCCGGCCGGCTGGGCGTGGCGGTGACCGACGCCCTGGTGGCGCGGGGCCTGCTGACCCGCGGCGACGAGGCCTTCGCCCTGACCGGGGACGGCGCCGCCTGGTTCGCGGCGCTGGGCATCGACGCGGCGGCGCTGCGCCACGGCCGCCGGTCCTTCGCCCGCCACTGCATCGACTGGAGCGAGCGCCGGCCGCATCTGGCGGGCGCCTTGGGCGCGGCCATCGCCGAGAGCTTCCTCGTCCGCGGCTGGATCCGGCGCGACCGCGACAGCCGCGCCGTGGACCTGACCGAGGACGGCCGCGCCGGGCTGGCCCGGATCTTCGGGCCGGAGATCCTGGCGGCGGTGGCCCCCGAGGCCGCCGCCGCGTGACCTGCCGGCCCGGCCGGTCCCTTGCGCCGCCGCTTCCGCCACCCTAGGTGAACGGCCGCGCCCCAACCGCCGAGCCCCGATGCCCAACGCCCTGCGCCTCGCCTTCCACCAGATGACGGACGACCCGAAGATCCGCCGGGTGCTGTGGGTCAGCTTCGCCGCCACCATCGCCCTGCTGCTGACCCTGCCGGCCCTGACCGGCTGGGGCCTGTCCTGGGTGCAGATCGCCAACTGGCCCTGGGTCGACACCATCCTCGACGTGCTCGGCGGCGTCGCCGTGCTGGCGCTGGGCATCCTGTTGTTCCCCGCCATCGTCGGGCTGGTGGCCAGCCTGTTCCTCGACGACGTGGCGGAGGCGGTGGAGGCGCGGCACTACCCCAGTTTGCCGCCGCCGCGCCGGCAGCGCATCGGCGAGATGATCTGGGGGTCGGTCCGCTTCTTCGTGGTGCTGGTGGCGGCCAACCTGGTGGCGGTCGGCATCGTGCTGATCGTGCCGGGGGTCAACCTGCTGGTGTTCTGGCTGGTCAACGGCTACCTGCTGGGCCGCGAGTATTTCGAGCTGGTGGCGATGCGGCGGCTGGAGCCGGCGGCCGCCCGCGCACTGTGGCGCGCCGCCCAAGGCCGCTTCATCGTCGCCGGGCTGGTGCTGGCCGCGATCCTGATGGTCCCGGTCGTCAACCTGCTGGTCCCGGTGCTGGGCGCCGCCTTCATGACCCATGTGGTGCACCGCGCCACCGGCAACGCAGCGCAGCGGCAGGCCGCCGCCCGCACGGGGTGAATTCGACGCAAGAAAGTCACAATTCCGCGGCTGCGGGGAACGGGCATGGCCGTGGCGGGTTGATCGCCCCACAATCATCCGTGCTAAAGTCCCGCGCCCATCGCCCGATGGGGCATCAGATACCGGAACCACAACAAGCAGGGGGACACCCGCGTGTTTCGTCGACGCAACCCCGCTGGCGGATCCGACGGCGGCGCCGAGCGGCCAGGTCACACCGCCACGGAAACGTCCGTTCGGCCCGCCGCCCCGACCGCGCCTCAAGGAGAGCCCATGTCCACCGCCAAGCCCGCCACCAGCTACAAGACCGAGCTGCCGCGCCGGATCGACCTGCCAGGCACCGGAGCCGGTGCGATCGGCGGCGTCCGGCGGCCGACCGCGGAGGCGGCCCCGGCGCCCGGCCGCGAATCCCCGCGCAAGCTGATCGTCGGCAGCGAGATCTCGCTGGCCGGCGAGATCACCGCCTGCGACCACCTGGTGGTCGAGGGCCGGATCGAAGCCCGGATCAAGGACTGCCAGACCATCGAGATCGCCGAAGAGGGCGTGTTCAAGGGGTCGGCCGAGATCCGCGACGGCGACATCGCCGGCCGGTTCGAGGGCGACCTGTCGGTGTCCGGCCTGCTGCGCCTGCGCGCCACCGGCGTCGTCACCGGCACCGTCAAATACGGTGAGCTGCATGTCGAGACCGGCGGCAAGCTGATCGGCACGCTGCAGCCGCTGGGCGGCGACACCGGCGGGCGCAGCGAGGCCCCGGCGGCGCCCCAGCCCGCCCCGACCCCGCTGTTCGACGACAAGGCCGCCGGCGAGGCCTGATCCGCGCCGCAAGCGACTCGAAGACAGACGAAGACGGCCGGGACAACCCGGCCGTTTTCGTTTGTGGGGGCAGGAGCCCGTCCCGGTCGACGGCGGGCGCCTCTTTCCTTCCTCCCCCTCCCCTTGCGGGAGGGGGCAGGGGGAGGGGTTGTCGAAGCATCCTGTGTCTATGCCTGTCCAGGCCGACAGGCGCCCAGCCCCTGGATTCGATACCGGCTTTTGCGGCATGAACCCCCTCCCCCCGCCCCCTCCCGCGAGGGGAGGGGGAGACTCAGATTTGGATGTCGACTCGGGGAATTGGGGGCGGCCCGCAATGCGGGGGCAGCCGGGCGTGCCCGCCGCACCAGCAGCCGGAGCCCGGGCAAAGAAAAAGGGCCGCAGCGAACTGCGGCCCGAGTTTAGGGAGGAAACGCCCAAGAAGTGCGTTACGACAGCAGCAAGCTGCATGTCGCAATGCACAATTTAAGGGTTTCGCCGGACAAATCAAGCGGAAAATGAATTCCCCTTGTGCAACAACCCCTTACGATCTATCCGTGCCTAAGATATGTGCAGTTAGCACTAATTTTATGCTGCGCCGCACAATGCGACGCCGAATCCGGGTCCCTAGGGCCGCCCGACTCGCGGCGGCGCCCGGATCGACGCTTGGGGCTTGCCCCGGCGGGCCGCATGGGGGAAGCATGCCAGGCCCGCCCCGAACATCCGGCCCGCCATGCCAGACGCCCTCGCCCTCATCGCCGATCTCGGCGGCACCAACGCCCGATTCGCCCTGGCCGACGCCGGCGGCACGCGCGACGCCAAGATCCTGCACGCCGCCGACTATCCCAGCCTGGCCGAAGCCGCGCATGCCTATCTCGACATGGTGCGACCGCCGGTCGCACCGCGGCTGGCCGCCTTCGACGTGGCCAGCCCGGTCACCGGCGACCAGGTGTCGCTGACCAACGCCACCTGGTCGTTCTCGATCGCGGCATTGCAGAAGGATCTGGGACTGGAGCGGCTGGAGGTGATCAACGACTTCACCGCCGTCGCGCTGGCGGTGCCGCATCTCGAGGAGGCCGACCGATCCCAGATCGGCGGCGGCGCCCCGGTGGCGAACGAGCCGATCGGCGTGCTGGGGCCCGGCACCGGCCTCGGCGTCTCCGGCCTGGTGCCGAGCGGCGGCCGCTGGGCGGCGCTGGCCGGCGAAGGCGGGCACGTCACCATGGCGGCGGCGAGCGAGCGCGAGGCCGCGGTGCTGGACCGGCTGCGCCACCGCTTCCAGCATGTCTCGGCCGAACGCGTGCTGTCCGGCATGGGCCTGACCAACCTGTATGAGACGCTGTCCCAACTGGACGGCGTCGACCCGGTGTCGCGCGACGCGGCGGCGGTGACCGAAGGCGCCCGCACCGGCGACCCGCATTGCGTCGAGGCGGTCAATGTCTTCGCCTCGATGCTGGGCACCGTCGCCGGCAACCTGGCGCTGACCCTGGGGTCGCGCGGCGGCGTCCACATCGCCGGCGGCGTGGTGCCGAAGCTGGGCGACCTGTTCGACCGCGACCTGTTCCGCAGCCGCTTCGAGGCCAAGGGCCGGATGCGCCCCTTCGTCGCCGCGATCCCGACCTATCTCGTCACCCACCCGCTGCCGGCCTTCATCGGACTGCGCTCGGTGCTGGGCCTGACCTGACCGCAACAGGACTGCCGTGACCCTCGACCTCGACCGGCTGCGCGCCGACACGCCGGGCGCCGCCCGGGTGCTGCATCTCGACAATGCCGGCTCGGCCCTGCCGCCGCGGCCGGTGCTGGACGCCATGCTGGACCATCTGCGGCTGGAGGCGGAGATCGGCGGCTATGCCGCGGCGGCCGCCGCCGAGCCGAAGCTGGAGGCCGCCTATGACTCGATCGCCCGGCTGATCGGCGCCGCGCCGGACGAGATCGCGATGATGGAGAACGCCACCCGGGCCTGGGACATGGCGTTCTATGGCCTGGCGTTCCGGCCGGGCGACCGCATCCTGACCGCCAAGGCCGAATACGCCTCGAACACCATCTCGTACCTGCAGGTGGCGCGGCGCACCGGCGCGGTGGTCGAGACCATCCCCGACGACGCCCTCGGCCAGCTGGACGTGGCGGCGCTGGAGCGGGCGGTGACGGCGGCCGGCCGCGGCCCGGTCCGGCTGATCGCGGTGACCCATGTGCCGACCAATGGCGGGCTGGTCAATCCGGCGGCGGCGATCGGCCAGATCGCACGCGCGCATAGCATTCCCTATCTGCTCGATGCCTGCCAGTCGGTGGGCCAGATGCCGGTGGATGTCGGGGCGATCGGCTGCGACATGCTGTCGGCGACGGCGCGCAAGTTCCTGCGCGGGCCGCGCGGCGTCGGCTTCCTCTATATCAGGCGGTCGATGCTGGCGGCGATCGACCCGCCCTTCCTCGACCTGCACGCGGCCGAGATGGTGGCGCCCGACCGCTATGTGGTGCGGCCCGACGCGCGGCGGTTCGAGAATTTCGAGCGCAACTTCGCCGGCATCGTCGGCATGGGCGCCGCGGTCGACTATGCCCTCGACCTCGGCCTCGACACCATCCGCGACCGGGCCTGGGGCCTGGCCGCCCGGCTGCGCGACGGGCTGGCGGCGCTGCCCGGCGTGACGGTGCGCGACAAGGGCGCCGAGCGCTCGGCGATCGTCACCTTCACCCGGGAAAGCGAGGCGGCCGACGCGCTGCAGCGGCGCCTGCGCGCGGCTGGCATCAACACCAGCGTCACCCGCCGCCGCTCGACCATGGCCGACATGACCGACCGCGGCCTGGACGCGATGCTGCGGGCCTCGCCGCACTGCTACAACACCGAGGCCGAGATCGACCGCTTCGTGGCGGCGGTGGCGGCGGGCTGACTCTCGGCTACTCCCCGAGGAGATGCAGCACGACCTCGCGCCGGTGCGGCCGGCTGCGATGCTCGAACAGGTAGACGCCCTGCCAGGTGCCCAGCGCCATGCGGCCCGCCGCCACCGGGATCGACAGCTGCACCTGGGTCAGCGCGGTGCGGAGATGCGCCGGCATGTCGTCCGGCCCCTCGGAATCATGGATGTAGCGGCCCGGCTCCTCCGGCGCGATGTCCTCGAAGAAGGTCTCCAGATCCGCCCGCACGTCGGGGTCGGCGTTCTCCTGGATCAGCAGCGAGGCCGAGGTGTGCCGGCAGAACACGGTCAAGAGGCCGGTCGCGATCCGCTGCGCCTCGACCCAGGGACGGATCCGCGGCGTGATCTCGACCAGGCCCTTGCCGGCGGTGGCGATCTGGAGGGTGTGGAGGGATTGGCGCATGCAGCCACCATCGGTCCGCCGGCCCCACGGATCAAGCGCGGGGGCGGTGGACGCGCCTTTGCGATCCGCCTGGGATCAGCGAGAATGCCGCCATGGCCGACGGACTCGACGATTTCTATGCCCAGATCCCGGTGTTCGAGGGCTTCGCCCGGCTGACCGACCCGGCGCTGTACCGGCCGCTGCCGGAGGACTGGGTGCTCGGCCTGTCCGACGTCGTCGCCTCCACCGCGGCGATCCGGGCCGGGCAGTACAAGAATGTGAACGTCGCCGGCGCCGCGCTGATCGCCGCCGTGTCGAACGCGCTGGGGCAGCGTGACTTCCCCTTCACCTTCGGCGGCGACGGCGCCAGCTTCGCCCTGCCGCCCGAGGATGCCGAGACGGCGCGCGCCGCCCTGGCGGCCACCGCGGCCTGGGTGCGCGACGACCTGGCCCTGGCGCTGCGCGTGGCGCTGGTGCCGGTGGCGGCGATCCGCGCCGCGGGCTGGGATGTGCGGGTGGCCCGCTACGCCCCCTCGCCCCATGTCAGCTACGCCATGTTCATGGGCGGCGGCCTGGCCTGGGCCGAGGGCGAGCTGAAGGCCGGCGCCCATGCGGTCGAGCCGGCGCCCCCCGGCACCCGCCCCGACCTGTCCGGCCTGTCCTGCCGGTGGGAGGAGTTCCCGGCCCGCCACGGCCTGGTGCTGTCGCTGATCGCCACCCCCGTGGTGGCCGAGAGCGAGGCCGCGTTCCAGGAGCTGGTCGGCGACATCCTGCGCATGACCGGGCGCGAGAGCGAGGCGCAGCACCCGATCTCGGACCTCAAGCGCGCCATGAGCTGGCCGCCCGCCGGCTTGGACGTCGAGGCCCGGACCTCGCGCGGCGCCCAATCGGTGCTGCGCCGCAAGGCGGTGCTGGGGCTGCAGACCCTCGCCTCCTGGGCGATCATGCGCTTCGGCATCCGCATCGGCGGCTTCCAGCCCGAGCGCTATCTGCGCGAGCTGGTGGCCAATGCCGATTTCCGCAAATACGACGACGGGCTGCGCATGACGCTGGACTGCACCCCGGCGCTGGCGGACCGGCTGGAGGCGCGGCTGCTGGCGGCGGAGCAGGCCGGCATCGCCCGCTTCGGCCTGCACCGCCAGGATTCGGCGATCGTCACCTGCTACACCCCGTCGGCGCTGCGCAGCGACCATGTCCATTTCGTCGACGGCGCCGCCGGCGGCTATGCCGCGGCCGCGACCCGGCTGAAGCTATGACCGGGCCGGCCGGCAACCTGTTCGACGGGCTGCCGCGGGATGCGGCCGAGGAGCAGTTCATCCCCCTGCTGCAGGCGGCCGGCTTCGTGCTGGAGCGCATCGTGTCGACCGGCCAGGCCAGCCCGCCGGATCATTGGTACGACCAGGAGCGGGCGGAATGGGTCGCGCTGCTGCGCGGTTCGGCCGGGCTGCAATTCGAGGGCGAGCCGGAGCCGCGGGTGCTGCGCCCCGGCGACTGGGTCGCGATCCCCGCCCATGCCCGCCACCGCGTGGCCTGGACCGACCCCGACCAGCCGACCGTGTGGCTGGCGCTGCACCACGATTAGGCGCGGCTCGAGAGACCGTTTGGAAATGCGCTGGCGTGAGTCGGCTGGCGGTGGTTTCGAGAACCGGAGCGCAGCGCACGTTTGGTGCGTGAGCACCGGAAGCGGAGAAACTGCCGTCAGACGGCCGCGCCAGTAGCGTTTACAGACGGTCTCTACGCTTCGATCAGCTCGAACCTGTCCACATCCACCAGGCCACGGTCGGTGATCTTGAGGTGGGGGATCACCGGCAGCGGCAGGAAGGCCAGCTGGATGAAGGGTTCGGGCAGCGGGCAGCCCATCGCCCGCACCGCCCGGCGCAGCGCCACCAGGTCCTGCGCCACCGCCTCGAACGGCTTCAGGCTCATCAGCCCGGCGATCGGCAGCGCGATCTCGCCCACGACCTGGCCGTTGACCACGGCGACGAAGCCGCCCTGCAGCGCGATCAGCCGGTTCACCGCCACCGCCATGTCGGCGTCGTTGTCGCCGACCACGCAGATGTTGTGGCTGTCATGCCCGACCGATGAGGCCAGGGCGCCGCCGCGGAAGCCGAAGCCCTTCACGAAGGCGCGGCCGATGTTGCGGTTCACCCCGTGCCGGGCGAAAACGCAGATCTTGAGGATGTCCTGGTCCGGGTCCGGCAGGCGGCAGCCGTCGCGCCAGGGCAGGGTCGCGACCAGCGCGTCGGTGATGATCTTGCCCGGGATCAGCCCGATCACCGGGCCGGTCGGGCCGCTGGTCGGGGCCCGAAAATCCTCGATCATGACAGGGTCGAGCTGGACCGAGCCGAGGCCGACCGGGGCCGGCGCGGCGCGGCCGGCGAAGATGTCGGGCCCGACGATGCGGCCGGCGCTGATCACCTGGGACACCGCGCAATCCTCGAGGTCGTCGAGCAGCACCAGGTCGGCCCGGCGCCCGGGCGCCACGATGCCTCGGTCGCGCAGGCCAAAGCCCTGGGCGGCCGACCAGGTGGCGGCGCGGTAGACATGGGCGACCGGCGCGCCGCGGCGGATGGCGGCGCGGATCAGGTGGTCGAGATGGCCTTCTTCGGYGATGTCGAGCGGGTTGCGGTCGTCGGTGCACAGGCCGAGGAAGGGCGAGGTCTCGGCCGAGATGATCGGCGCCAGGGCGTTGACGTCCTTGCTGACCGACCCGTCGCGGATCAGGATCTGCATGCCCTTGCGCAGCTTTTCCATCGCCTCCTCGACACCGGTGGTCTCGTGGCAGTTGCGGATGCCGCAGGCGAGGTAGGCGTTCAGCGGCTTGCCGGTCAGCAGCGGCGAATGGCCGTCGATATGGCCGTCCTGGAAGGCGGCCAGCTTCTCCAGCACGCCCTCGTCCTTGGCCAGCACGCCGGGGAAGTTCATGAACTCGGCCAGGCCGATCACCTTGGGGTGGCCGCGGTGGCGGATCAGCGCGGCGGCGTCCAGCCGGGCGCCCGCCGTCTCCAGCTCCGTCGCCGGGACGCAGGAGGACAGCTGGACCCGCAGGTCCATCGCCGTGCCCAGCGCGCCGTCGAGGAAATAGGCCAGCCCCGCCTCGCCCAGCACGTTGCAGATCTCGTGCGGGTCGCAGATCGCGGTGGTGGTGCCGCGCGGCAGCACGCAGCGGTCGAATTCGGCCGGCGTCACCAGGGTCGATTCGCAGTGGACATGGGTGTCGATGAAGCCGGGCACCACGATGCGGCCGCGGCCGTCGATCTCGACCGCGCCGGAATAGTCGTCGCAGGTGCCGACGATGCGGTCGCCGCAGATCGCGACGTCGCCGTCCAGCAGCGCGCCCGTGACCACGTCCAGGGTGCGCGCGCCCTTGATCACCAGATCCGCCGGCGCATGGCCCAACGCCTGGTCGATCCGCGCCTTCAGTTCCGCCGTGCCGCCCATCGCATCGCCTCCAACCGGGAGGCCAGCCTAGCACGCGCGCCCGCTTTCCTGTCGCCTGCGGCAACGGCATATTGATTGCATTTTATGTGAATTAATTTTACCTCCGCCGCCACCGGCGACAGCGCGCATGGTTTTGGATTATCACCGAGGCACCCGGCCGGCGGCGTCGGGGGACAGATCGGGGGACCGCTGGGGATGGAGAGGCTTCTGGGCTCGGTTCGCTCGATCGTGCTGATCGCGATCCTCGGCTTCCTGCTGTTCTTCGGCGCGGCCGGCTGGCTGGGCCAGCAGTTCCTGGCCGACAACGCCCGGACCCAGGAGCGGGTCGACCACACCAGCCGGGTCATCGCCACCATCGCCACCGCCCGCATCCAGCTGTCGCGGGCCCAGCTGTACAGCCGCAGCTTCGTGGTGACCGGCAGCCCGCAGGAGGCGTCGGTAGCCGAGGACGCCGCCCGGGTGGCGACGGACACGCTGCTGGACCTGCGCAGCATGGTCGCCGACAACCCGGCCCAGGTCCGGCGCTTCGACGACGCGGCGACGACCACCGAACAGATCCTGGTCACCAACGACCGGATCATCGCCGCGGTTCGGCGCGGCGATGTCGACGGCGCCCGCGACATCGTCAGGAGCGCCGCCGACCAGGGGCCGGCCTTCCGCGCCACCATCGAGGAGGCGGCCGCCACCGAGCGGACGCTGCTGGCCGAACGCCGGGCCGCCACCGCGGCGACGCTGCAGCGGATCATCTGGCTGCTGGCCGGCATCTCGGCGCTGGCGGCGGCCTGCGGCCTGCTGGCGGTGTGGGCCATGTCGCGCCAGGTGCGCACCGACCAGCGGCGCTACCGCGAGCTGGAGCGGGCGAAGCGCGAGAGCGACGACGCCGCCCGGGCGCTGGCCGAAAGCCAGGCGCAGATGCAGGCGGTGCTGGACAGCGCCCGCGACCCGATCCTGGTGGTCGACCGCCACGGCGTGGTCGAGTTGGCCAACCGGGCCTGCGGCGAGGCCTTCGGCGCCAGCAGCCGCAGCCTGGTCGGCACCGACATCTCGGAGCTGGTGCCGGCCCTCATCGGCGGCGCCCATCCGGCCGGCGAGGTGCAGGTGACGCGGCGCGACGGCAGCGGCTTCCCGGCCGAGATCTCGACCGGGGTGTTCGAGCGCGACGGGCGCGAGATGTCGGTCTGCATCCTGCGTGACAGGACCGAGCGGCACCGGCTGGACCAGCTGAAGAACGAATTCGTGTCGACGGTGAGCCACGAGCTGCGCACGCCGCTGACCTCGATCCGCGGCTCGCTGGGGCTGATCGTGGCAGGGGCGGCGGGGCCGCTGCCGGACAAGGCCAAGGCCCTGCTGGAGATCGCCCACAAGAACAGCGAGCGGCTGGTCGGTCTGGTCAACGACATCCTCGACATCGAGAAGATCGAATCCGGGCGAATGGAGTTCCGCCACGACCGGCTGGAGGCGGGCAGCCTGGTCGAGCAGGCGGTGGAGGCGAACCAGGCCTACGCGGCCCAGCACGAGGTCGAGTACCGGATCACGGCGCGGTCGGACGAGACGCTGCCGGTGCTGGGCGATGCCGACCGGCTGATCCAGGTGCTGACCAACCTGCTGTCGAACGCGGCCAAGTTCTCCCCCGCCGGCACGGCGGTGGAGGTGGCGGTCGAGACCGCCGGGTCGCAGGTCCAGGTCAGCGTGCGCGACCGCGGCGCCGGCATCCCGGAGGCCTTCCGCAACCGCATCTTCCAGCGCTTCGCCCAGGCCGACGCCAGCGATATCAGGCGCAAGGGCGGCACCGGGCTGGGCCTGTCGATCGCCAAGGCGATCGTCGAGCGGCATGGCGGCCGCATCGGCTTCGAGCCGGCGGAGGGCGGCGGCACCCGCTTCTGGTTCACCCTGCCGCTGCTGGCCGAAGCGCAGGAGACCCCGACCACCGCCGGCGACGCGCGCCGCCGCGTCCTGGTGTGCGAGGACGACCCCGACGTGGCGATGCTGCTGGGGCTGATGATCGAACAGGATGGCTGGCGGGTCGACATCGCCCGCGACGCCGAGACCGCGCTGGAGAAGGCGCGGACCGGCCAGTACGACGCGATGACGGTCGACCTGCTGCTGCCCGGCATGGACGGCATCACCCTGATCCGCCAGCTGCGCGCCGACGCCGCCACCGCGGCGCTGCCGATCGTCGTCGTCTCGGCCACCGCCCAGGACGGCAAGCGCGAGCTGAACGGCGACGCGGTCAACATCGTCGACTGGCTGGACAAGCCGATCGAGCAGCTGCGGCTGCGCGCGGCGCTGCGCCAGGCCGGGCTGCGCAGCCGCAGCGGCCGCGCCCGCATCCTGCATGTCGAGGACGACGACGACGTCATCGAGGTGGTCAGCGCCATCGTGCGCGACGAGGCCGAGATCATCCCGGCGCGGTCGCTGCGCGAAGGCCGGCAGAAGCTGGCCGAGCAGCGCTTCGACCTTGTCATCATCGATGTCGGGCTGCCCGACGGCTCCGGCCTCGACCTGCTGGAGACGATCAACGCCCGCACCCCGCGGGAGCCGGTGCTAATCTTCTCGGCCCAGGATTCCAGCGCCGCCTACGCCAGCGCGGTCTCGGCCTCGCTGGTCAAGAGCCGCACCGACAACCGGCAGTTGCACCAGACCATCACCGCCCTGATCAACGGGCTGATCCAGGACAAGCACGAGGATCCCCACCATGGCCGATGAGGCCCTGACCCGCATCCTCTATGTCGAGGACGATGCCGACATCCGCTCGGTCGCCAGCTTCGCGCTCGAGGCGGTCGGCGGCTTCGTGCTGGCCGCCTGCGCCTCGGGCGAGGAGGCGCTGGCCCAGGCGGCGGCATTCGCGCCGCAGCTGCTGCTGCTCGACGTGATGATGCCGGGCATGGACGGGCCGGAGACGCTGGCGGCGCTGCGGGCGCGGCCGGAAACGGCGGCGACGCCGGCGGTGTTCATGACCGCCAAGGTGCAGCCGCAGGAGGTGGCGCGCTACCGCGCCCTCGGCGCGCTCGACGTCATCTCCAAGCCGTTCGACCCGATGACGCTGTCGGACGAGATCCGCGCCCTCTGGGCCCGCCGCGGCGGCTGAGGGCGGGAACGATGGACCAGGACGCCCTACGCGCGCAGCTCGACCGGCTGCGGCAGAAGTTCAAGGCGGAGCTGCCGGCGAAGCTGGCCGAGGCCGACGCGCTGCTGGCCGCCCTGCAGGCCGACGACGGTCAGGCCCTGGCGGCCCTGCGCATGATCGCGCACCGCCTGCACGGCACCGGCGGCACCATGGGCTTCACCGCCCTGTCGGACGCGGCGGCGGCGCTGGAGATGCAGCTGGACGCCTGCCTCAAGGCGGGCGGCGCCGGGCCGCAGGATGTGGCGGCGATCGCCGCCGGGCTGGCGGCGGTGAAGGCAGCGGGCTGAGCGGCCTCAGGCGGCTTCCACAACCTCGATCTCGGCGGTGATCTCCGCCATCGCACCCAGCATGATCGAGGCGGAGCAGTATTTCTCCTTCGACAGCTGGACCGCGCGCTCGACCTTGGCACGGTCGAGGCCGCGACCGGTGACGACGTAGCGCATGCGGATGCGGGTGAAGATCTTGGGGTCGGTCTCGGCACGGTCGGCGTCGACCTCGACCCGGCAATCCGTCACCGGCTCGCGCCCCTTCTCCAGGATCATCACCACGTCGAAGGCGGAGCAGCCGCCGAGGCCGATCAGCAGCATCTCCATCGGCCGGATGCCGAGGTTGCGCCCGCCGCTTTCCGGTGCGCCGTCCATCACGACGGCATGGCCGCTGCCGGATTCGCCGACGAAGGTGCGGCCTTCGACCCAGGTGATGCGGGCTTTCATCTCAATCGCTCCAGGAACCGATTCGTCGCGCACCCTAGCAGCGGCGGGGGCGGCCGTCAGCCGGCCGAAGGGCCGGTGTCCCGGCCGCCAGATCCACCGCAGACTCCAGCGGCAGAATCCAGGCTTTGCATCGCCGCGTCTTTGCAGTATGGTCCGCGCCGCTTCGGGCCTTCGGGCCCCGAGTCACGGCCTGCACTCGTAGCTCAGCTGGATAGAGCGCCGCCCTCCGGAGGCGGAGGTCACAGGTTCGAATCCTGTCGAGTGCGCCAGCCCCCCTCCAAAGACTCGTCGGATCAGTTGCCCGGCTTCGCGGTGCCGCCGATGTCAGTTGCTGAGCGGCGGCGGAACATACCGGCGCGGATTTCCGACTTTGCTCTCGAATCCGGGGTTGCTCTGGTTCCGATACCCGGAGCCAGGCGGCGGATTGGAACGGTTGTTGTTGCCCTGGGAACGATTGTCGTTGCCCTGGGAATGGTTCCGGCCATTGTCGTTGTTCCGCCGGTTTCCGTCGTCATCTCTGTGGCGCGAGCGGCGATTGTCATCGTCGTTCCGGTTGCGATCGCGGTGATAGCGCCGGTAGTCGCTGTACCGGTTGTTGTCGTAACGGTCGTTATCGTAATAGCCGGCGTTGCCGTAATAGCCGCCATTGTAGTAGCGGTCCTGGCGGTAGTCGCCGTCGTACCAGCCATCCCCGTAGCCCTGGGGCTGGCACGCGGCGATCAGCGGCGCCGATGCGCCGAATGCGACAACCACGAACAGAACCCGAACGAACCCGCGACGGCGATTCACGACCGCACTCCGCATTGTTTCCATCCGATCAACATAGACTTGTGCAGCAAAAGTCCATGGTGACGCCGGATCTTGTCAGGAGTTCGGCGGATCGAGGGGCGCCGCGGCGGGCGCCCTACTCGCAGATCGCGGGGCCGACGACGGTGCAGCCATGGCGGGCCAGGATGCCCTCGGCCTGGTCCTTCGCCGATCCGACCAGCTCCAGGAAACAGTCGTCGAAGCCGCCCGGCGTGAACACCAGCAGCATCCGCACGGTGCCGTCGGAGACGACGCTCCAGGTGTGCCGCACGCCCTTCGGCACCGTGACCGTGGTCCCGGCCGAGGCGTCGAACACCCGGTCGCCGCGGACGAAGCGCACCGTGCCCTCGAGGATGATGAAATGCTCGTCCTCGTTGCGGTGGATGTGCAGCGGCGGGCCGCAGCGCGGCACCGCGGTGACCTCCAGCATGGTGTAGCGCCCCTGCGTCGCGGCGGACGGAACCCGCAGGGCGAAGCGTTCGCCCGGCATCCATTCGAGCCATTCGCCGCCGGCCGCGATGCCATCGGGCTGGGGGGCGGGTGCACGGTTCGGCAGTGTCACGTGGAGTCTCCTCGCAGAGTTGGACGCGACCGCGTGGCGGTCGCTTGGGCAAGGATGCGAAAGCGCGGCTACATCAGGGTGTCGGAACCGCCCGGAATGCCTACGGCCGTAACGCGGGGGGCCTTGGGGTGGCGGCGCCGGCTCGGCTCTTTTGCGGCGGGGCCTGCGTCAGCGCGCCACGGCGATGGCGCGGGCAATCCAGAAAGCGAGATTGCGACGCATTCCCATTTTCGGCATGGTGCGACGCATTTCGATTCATGCCAACGAGCAGGCGAGGCCCCGATGAGATTCCCGTTCCCGGCCCTGGCGAGCGCCGCCACCCTGGCCGCGGCCCTGGTGGCCGCCCCCGCCGCTCTGCTGAGCGCCCCGGCGATGGCGCAGGACGCCGGCATCACCGTCTACAACGCCCAGCATGAGAGCCTGACCAAGGCCTGGGCCGAGGGCTTCACCCGCGACACCGGCATCAAGGTGACGCTGCGCAACGGCAGCGACACCGAGCTGGGCAACCAGCTGGTGCAGGAGGGCGCGGCCTCCCCCGCCGATGTGTTCCTGACCGAGAATTCGCCGTCGATGGTGCTGGTCGACAACGCCGGGCTGTTCGCGCCGCTGGGCCAGGACACCCTGGCGCAGGTGCCCGACAGCTACCGTCCGGCGCATGGCCGCTGGATCGGCATCGCCGCGCGCAGCACCGTCTTCGCCTATGACAAGACCAAGCTGAGCGCCGACAAGCTGCCGAAGTCGCTGCTCGACCTCGCCGACCCCGCCTGGAAGGGCCGCTGGGGCGCCTCCCCCTCCGGCGCCGACTTCCAGGCCATCGTCAGCGCGCTGCTGGCCCTCAAGGGCGAGCCGGCGACCGCCGCCTGGCTGAAGGCGATGAAGGAGAACTTCCTGCCCTTCAAGGGCAACAGCACGGCGATGAAGGCGGTCAATGCCGGCCAGGTCGAAGGCGCGGTGATCTACCACTACTACTGGTTTGGCGACCAGGCGAAGACCGGCGAGAACAGCAAGAACGTCGGGTTGCACTATTTCCGCAACCAGGACCCCGGCGCCTTCGTCAGCATCTCCGGCGGCGGCGTGCTGGCCTCGAGCAAGCACCAGCAGCAGGCCCAGGCGTTCCTGAAGTGGATCACCGGCAAGGGCGGCCAGGACGTGCTGAAGACCGGCGATTCCTTCGAATACGCCGTCGGCACCGGCGCGGAGTCGAACCCCAAGCTGGTGCCGCTGGCCGACCTGCAGGCGCCGAAGGTCGAGCCGTCGGGCCTGAACAGCAAGGCGGTTACCGACCTGATGACCCAGGCCGGCCTGCTGTAATGCCCCCGCGGTCCGGCCGGCCTGCGGGGCGGGCATGAGCCCCGTGGGGCGGGCATGACCCAGGCGTCGGTCGGGCTGCGGCCCGGCGGGCCCGCTTTCGCGGCGGGCCGCCGGCCCTTCGTCCCGGGAATGGCGGGCGCGGCCCTGGTGGTTTCGCTCGCCGCCCTGCTGCCGCTGGGCTTCGTCGTCTGGGTCACCCTCCAGACCGGATGGGCGACGGCCTCCGCCCTGGTGTTCCGCCCGCGGGTCGGCGAGCTGCTGGTCAACACCGTACTGCTGGTGGGCGTGACCGTGCCGGTCTGTGCCCTGCTGGCCCTGGCCCTGGCCTGGCTGACCGAGCGCAGCGACCTGCCCGGCGCCCGGATCTGGGCCGGGCTGGCGGTGGCGCCGCTGGCGGTGCCCGCCTTCGTACACAGCTATGCCTGGATCAGCCTGGTGCCCGGCCTGCACGGCCTGTCCGGCGGGGTGCTGGTCTCGGTGATCGCCTATTTCCCGCTGATGTACCTGCCGATCGCGGCGACGCTGCGACGGCTCGATCCCGGGCTGGAGGATGCGGCCGCATCCCTCGGCGATGCGCCGCCCCGGGTGTTCCTGCGGGTGGTGCTGCCGCAGCTGCGGCTGGCGCTGTGCGGCGGGGCGCTGCTGGTCGGGCTGCACCTGCTGGCCGAATACGGCCTGTTCGTGATGATCCGCTTCGACACCTTCACCACCGCGATCGTCGACCAGTTCCAGTCGACCTTCAACGGCCCCGCCGCCAACATGCTGGCCGGGGTGCTGGTGCTCAGCTGCCTCGGCCTCTTGTGGCTGGACGCCGTGCTGCGCGGCCGGGCCCGCTATGCCCGCATCGGGTCCGGCGCCGCCCGCCTGCCGCGGCGCACCCGGCTGGGCCGCGCCACCCTGCCCTGCCTGCTGCTGCCGCTGGCGACGACGCTGCTGGCGCTGGGCGTGCCCTTCGTCACCCTGGGGCAGTGGCTGGCGGCCGGCGGCGCCGCGATCTGGAAGCTGGACGAGATCGGCCCGGCGCTGGGCCAGACCCTGGTCTTCGCCGTGGCCGGCGGCGTCATCACCACCGTCGCCGCCATCCCGATGGCCTGGCTGTCGATCCGCGCCCCCGGGCGGCTGCAGCGGGTGCTGGAGGCCTGCAACTACACCGTCGGGTCGCTGCCCGGCGTGGTGGTGGCGCTGGCCCTGGTCACCATCACCGTGCGGGTGGCGCTGCCGCTGTACCAGACGGTGGCGACCGTGCTGCTGGCCTATGTCCTGTTGTTCCTGCCGCGGGCGCTGATCGGCCTGCGCGCCAGCATCGCCCAGGCGCCGGTCGAGCTGGAGCACGCCGCCGCCAGCCTGGGCCGGTCGCCCGCCCGGGCGCTGTGGTCGGTCACCATCCGGCTGGCAGCACCCGGCGCCGCCGCCGGCATGGCGCTGGTGGCGCTGGGCATCACCAACGAGCTGACCGCGACCCAGATGCTGGCCCCGAACGGCACCCGCACCCTGGCCACCGCCTTCTGGTCCTACAGCGGCGAGATCGACTATGCCGCCGCGGCGCCCTATGCCTTGATCATGATCCTGATCTCCCTGCCCCTGACCTGGCTGCTGCACGCCCAATCCAAACGGACCGCGGGACGATGACCTTCCTGGACCTGCGCGGCATCACCCGGCGCTACGGCGCGGTGGCGGCGCTGGACGGCGTCGACCTCGCCGTGCCCGTCGGCAGCCGCACCGCCATCCTCGGCCCCTCCGGCTCCGGCAAGTCGACGCTGCTGCGCATCATCGCCGGCTTCGAGGCGCCCGATGCCGGCCGCGTCACCCTCGACGGCGCGGTGGTGGCCGACGGCCCGGCGGCGACGCCCGCCCATCTCCGCGGCATCGGGCTGGTGGCGCAGGACGGCGCGCTGTTCCCGCATCTCAGCATCGCCGACAACATCGGCTTCGGCCTGCCCCGCCGAGCGCCGCACCGGGACGACCGCATCGCCGAGCTGATGGCGATGGTGGAGCTGGACCCGGCGATGCTGCGGCGCCGGCCGGACCAGCTGTCGGGCGGGCAGCAGCAGCGCGTGGCGCTGGCCCGGGCCCTGGCCCGCAGCCCGCGGCTGATGCTGCTGGACGAGCCGTTCTCGGCGCTGGACACCGGGCTGCGCGCCAGCACCCGCAAGGCGGTGACCGCGCTGCTGGAGGCGGCCGGCATCACCACCATCCTGGTCACCCACGACCAGGCCGAGGCGCTGTCCTTCGCCGACCAGGTGGCGGTGATGCGCAGCGGGCGGCTGCTGCAGGCCGGCACGCCGCGCGAGCTGTACCTGCGGCCGCAGGATTCGATGATCGCCGAGTTCCTGGGCGACGCCATCATCCTGCCGGCGCAGCTGGCGGAGGGCTGGGCCGACTGCGCCCTCGGCCGCATCGCGGTCGACGACCGCCGCCGCGGCCCGGCGCAGATCATGCTGCGGCCCGAACAGCTGGCGCTGGCGGATGCGCGTGACAGCGCCCCCGGCACGCTGGGCGAGGTCGCCGAGATCGATTTCGCCGGGTCGGTCTGCACCGTCACCGTGCGGCTGCCGGACGGCCCCGCAGGCGCGCAGCGGCTGCTGCTGCGCCGGCCCGGCCTCGGCCTGCCCGTGGTCGGCGCCCGGGTGCGGATCACGGTGCAGGGCGAGGCCCATGTCTTCGCCGGCGATCCCTAGGCGAGGTGACACGCGGCCTGGCGGCCGTCGGCCAGGGTGCGCAGCACCGGCACCTCAGCCCGGCAGCGGTCGATCGCCAGCGGGCAGCGGGTGTGGAAGCGGCAGCCGGCCGGCGGCGCGGCCGGGCTGGGCAGTTCGCCCTGCAGCACGATGCGGTCGCGCCGCGCATCCGGGTCGGCCACCGGGATCGCCGACAGCAGCGCCTGGGTGTAGGGGTGGCGCGGCCGGTCGAACAGCGCGTCGCGGCCCGCCGTCTCGACGATCAGGCCGAGATACATCACCGCGATCTCGTCGCAGAGATGCTCGACCACCGCGAGGTCGTGCGAGATGAACAGGAAGGTGACGCCCTGCTGTTCCTTGAGGTCGGAGAACAGGTTGATGATCTGCGCCTGGATCGAGACGTCGAGGGCCGAGACCGGCTCGTCGGCCACGATCAGCTCCGGCTTCAGCGCCAGGGCCCGGGCGATGCCGATGCGCTGGCGCTGGCCGCCGGAGAATTCATGGGGGTAGCGGGCGAACTGGTAGGGCGCCAGGCCGCAGATCCGCATCACCTCCAGCACCGCGTCGCGCAGCTCGGCCTTGCGGACCAGGCCATGGGCCAGCAGCGCCTCGCCGATCGCGTCGCCGACCCGTACCCGGGGGTTGAGCGAGCCGTAGGGGTCCTGGAACACCAGCTGCATCTTCGGCCGCAGCGCCGCCAGCCCCTTGCGGCCGCCGGCCCGGATGTCGCGGCCGTTGAAGCGGACGGTGCCGGCGGTCGGCTCGTACAGCCCCAGTACGGTGCGGCCGAGCGTGGACTTGCCGCTGCCGGATTCGCCGACCAGGCCGAAGCTGGTGCCGCGGCGGATGCGGAAGCTGACCCCGTCGACCGCGCGGACCTGGCCCGAGATCTGGCCGAACAGCCCGTCGCGGATCGGGAAATGGGTCTTGAGGCCCTCGACCTCGAGCAGAGGGGCGGCGGTGTCCATCAGATCGCCCCCGACTGCGCGAGGAAGCAGGCGGCGCGGTGCGGGGCCGCGGCCGGCTCCAGCGCCGGGATGCCGGTGCGGCACACCTCGGCGGCGGCGAAGCAGCGCTCGGCGAAGGCGCAATGGTCGGGCAGCCGCGCCGGGCTGGGGACCTGGCCGGGGATCGACACCAGCCGCTTCAGCCGCCGGCCCGGCACCGGGCGCGAGGCCAGCAGGCCGCGGGTGTAGGGATGCTTGGGCTGGCGCAGGATGTCGCGCACCGGCCCGGTCTCGACCACCCGCCCGGCATACATCACCACCACCCGGTCGGCCAGTTCGGCCACCATGCCGAGGTCGTGGGTGATCAGCATCAGCGCCGTGCCCTGGTCGCGCTTCAGCCGGCCGAGCAGGTCGAGGATCTGGGCCTGGATGGTGACGTCGAGCGCGGTGGTCGGCTCGTCGGCGATCAGCAGGCGCGGGCCGCAGCTGAGCGCGATGGCGATCATCGCCCGCTGCAGCATGCCGCCCGACAGCTGGTGCGGATAGCCCTCGACGATCCTGTCCGGCCGGGCGATGCCGACCCGGTCCAGGAGTGCGATCGCCTCGGCCCAGGCCGCCTTCGGGCTCAGCTTGCGGTGCTCGATCAGCGGCTCGACGATCTGCTCACCGATGGTCAGCACCGGGTTCAGCGAGCTCATCGGCTCCTGGAAGATCATCGCGATCTCGTTGCCGCGCAGGGCCCGCAGCACCTCCGGCTTCAGGGTCAGCAGGTCCTGGCCGCGATACAGGATGCGGCCGCCGGCGACGCGCCCGGCCGGGCGGGCCAGCAGCCCCATCAGCGACAGCGCGGTCACGCTCTTGCCGCAGCCGGATTCGCCGACCACGCCGACGGTCTCGCCCTCGGCGATGCCGAAGCTGACATGGCTGACCGCCCGGGCCACGCCCTCCTCGGTGCGGAACTGGACGGACAGGTCCTGGAACTCGACAAGATGTTTCACGTGAAACTACCGCTTCATCTTCGGGTCGAGCGCGTCGCGCAGCCCGTCGCCCAGCATGTTGATGGCGACCACGGTCAGGAAGATCGCGACCCCCGGCGGCACCCACAGCCAGGGCCGGCGCTGGAAGTCGACGAAGCTGTTGGCGGTGTCCATCATGTTGCCCCAGGACGGGGTCGGCGGCACCACGCCGAGGCCGAGATAGCTGAGATAGGCCTCGTTCAGGATGGCGCTGGCGACGCCGACGGTGGCGACCACGATCAGGATCGGCACCGTGTTCGGCAGCAGGTGGTGGAACAGCCGGCGGTACAGCGACAGGCCCAGCACCTCGGTCGCCACCATGAAGTCGCGCTCGCGCAGCGACAGGATCTGCGACCGCACCAGCCGGGCGACGGTGACCCAGTTCGGCAGGCTGAGCATGACGATGACCAGGTAGATGCGCTGGTCTGGCGGCACCTTCAGCTCGGACAGCACGGCGCCGAGGATGATCAGCAGCGGCAGGGTTGGGATCGTCATCACTAGGTCGGCGGCGCGCATGATCACGGCGTCGGCCAGCCCGCCGAGATAGCCGGCCACGGCGCCGGCGAGGTAGCCGATCACCACCGACAGCAGCACCGAGGCCAGGCCCACGCTGAGCGAGATGCGTCCGGCCGACATCAGCCGGGCCAGGATGTCGCGGCCCAGGAAGTCGGTGCCCAGCCAGTGCCGCAGGCTGGGCGCCCGGTTGGGGCTGAGCGCGTCGGTGGTGTTGAGGTCCCAGCGGCTGACCCAGGGGCCGGCGACGCAGACCAGGACGATCAGCGCAAGCACCGCCAGCGCCGCCATGGCGACCGGGTTGCGGCGCAGCCGCCACAGCGCGTCGCCCAGCGGCGAGCGGGCGGTGGAGAGCCGGCCGGCCAGGGCCAGCAGGTCGGCCTGCTGCGCCCGGCGGCGGCGGAAGGGGTTCAGCGAGGCAACACCCACGGCCCTAGCCCCGCCGCAGCCGGATGCGCGGGTCGGCCGCGGCATAGGCGATGTCGGCCAAGAGGTTGCCCAGGATGGTCAGCGCCGCCAGCGCCATGGTGAAGCCCATCAGCACGGGGTAGTCGCGCGCCGCCAGCGTGTCGATCTGGATGTGCCCGGCGCCGGGCCAGTTGAAGATCTTCTCGGTGACGATGGCGCCGGAGAACAGGCCCGGCAGCTCGAAGCCCAGCAGCGTGATCACCGGCAGCAGCGCATTGCGCAGCGCGTGCTTGAAGATCACCGTCCGCTCCTTCAGCCCCTTGGCCCGGGCGGTGCGGACGAAGTCCATCGACAGCGCCTCCAGCATGCTGGCGCGGATGTAGCGGGTCAGGCTGCCGGCCTGCAGCGCGGTCAGCACCAGCACCGGCAGCACCATATGCGCCGCGACCTCCGCCACCCAGGCCCAGCCGGTGGTCTCGCTGCCGGTGCTGGTCATGCCGCCGACCGGCAGCCAGCGCAGGTCGACCGCGAACCATTTGATCAGCAGCAGGCACAGGAAGAACACCGGGAAGGACATGGCGCCGAAGATCGCCAGGGTCACCAGCCGGTCGTACCAGGAATAGGGCCTGACCGCGGCGGTGATGCCGGCCAGCAGCGACAACGCCCAGTACAGCAGCAGCGCCGTCCCGGCCAGTAGGAAGGAATTCCAGACATACTGGTTCAGCAGCGTCGCCACCGGGATCCGGTACTGCATGGAATAGCCGAGGTCGCCGGTCAGCAGGTGGCCGAGCCAGTCGAGGTAGCGGTCGAACACCGGCCGGTCGAGCCCGTACAGCGCCTTCAGCTCCGCCGCCCGCTCCGGCGTCAGGGTGATGTTGCCGTCGATGAAGTCGCCGGGGGTCAGGGCGAAGACGAAGAAGATCAGCGCCGACGCCCCCAGCAGCATCGGCACCATCAGCAGCACGCGGCGGATGACGAAGTTCCTCATCGCGCGGCGGCCCGGTGCGCGTGTCGCCTGCCCACCGCCCCCCAACCGTTGCGAGGAGGCGAAGCCGACGAAGCAATCCATGGCGCCGCTTGAGCTGCCCGATGGATTGCTTCCCCCGGCTCAAGGCCGGGGTCGCAATGACGAGGTTGGGAAAGCCCAGCCATCCCCCGCGCCCTAATGCACGATCTTCAGGTTCGGCAGGCTGGCGATGATGCCGTTGTAGATGTCGGGCTTGAAGCCGCTGACCCGGCCGTCCGCGGCGGACAGGATCTTGCGGTAGGCCAGGTAGATCACCGGCGGGTCCTCGGCCAGCGCCTGGTACAGCTTGTGGTAGATCGGCTTGCGCTTCTCCGGGTCCAGCGTGGCGTTGCCCTCCAGGATCAGCCGCTCGACCTCGTCATTGTGGTAGCCGAGCCGGCCGACCTCACCGGTCGGGAGGAAGTCCTCCACCCCGTCATGCGGGTCGCTGAGGCCCGAGGTGCGGAAGGTGGCGAGGTTGTAGTTGCCGGCCTTGCGCTTGGCCAGCAGCGCGCTGAAGTCCGACACCTCGGGCACCAGGTCGACGCCGATCGCCTTGTAGTTCTCCTTGGCGATCGGGATCAGCGCGTCGTTGATCAGCGACTTGGTCGCCAGCAGGGTCAGCGACAGGCGCTGGCCGTCCTTGGCCCGGATGCCGTCCGGCCCGGGCTTCCAGCCGGCCTCGTCGAGCAGCGCCGCGGCCTTGGCCGGGTCGAAGGCGAAGGGTTCGATGCCGTCCGCGTCGTAGGCCCAGGAGATCGGCGCGATCGGCTGGGTCGCGACCTGGCCGTAGCCCTGGTAGACCACCGTCACCAGCGTCTGGCGGTCCAGCCCGTAGGTCAGCGCGTGCCGCACCCGGGGGTCCCGCAGCAGGGGATCCTTCGGGTTGAACTCGATCATGCTGTAGTCGCTGGAGCCGTACAGGTTGATGTCGGCGAAGCCCAGGCTCTGCAGCGTGTCGATGTTGTCCTGGCTGACCGAGAAGCCGTCATAGTCGGTCTCGCCGGTCTGGAACAGCTGCAGCTTGGTGGTGTCCTGGGTGATCCGGTAGATGAAGTGCTCCACCTCCGGCTTGCCGCGGAAGTAGTTCGGGTTGGCGTGGAACCGCACCTCCTGGCCCGGGATGTACTTGTCGAAGACATAGGAACCGGCGCCCAGCGGGTCGCCGCCCAGGGCGCGGATGCCGTCCAGCTGGCCGCGGGCGAAGCCCTTGCCGTAATGCGCCTTGGACAGCACCGGCCCACCGATCAGGTACAGCGTCTTGGCGCCGGGGCTGGTGGTGGTAACCTGGATGGTCTGGGCGTCGATCACCTTGAGGCCGGAGATGCTGTCGGCTTTGCCCGCCTTGTATTCGGGCCCGCCGGCGATGGCCGCCGGGGTGATGTCGAACTCGCTCTCCAGCGTCGGGTCATAGGCCACGGTCAGGGTGAAGGCGACGTCCTCGGCGGTCACCGGCGACCCGTCGCTGTAGGTCAGGCCGGGGCGCAGCTTGATGGTGTAGACCAGGTTGTCCGGGCTGACGGTCCAGGATTCCGCCTGCTCCGGGATCAGCTTGCCCTGGCTGTCGTAGTTGACCAGCCGGCCGAAGATCACCTCGGTGACGTTCTCGTCCCAGCCATTGGTGAAGAAGTAGGGGTTGAACACGCCCTGCGGCGCGCTGATCGCGCCGACCACGGTGTCCTTGCGCGCCTTGGCGGTGGCCGGGATCTGCGACAGGTCGGTGGCCGGGGTGGTGCCGTCCGGCAGCGCGTCCTGCGCCCGGGCGGCCGGGCCGCAGGCGAGGGCGCCGAGGACCAGTGCCAGGGTGGGCAGCGCCAGAGGGCGGGGCCGGCGCAGAACCGGGCCGGCCGGGATCGGGTCGTGGAGTCGCATCGCGGGATCCTTCATGGCAAGGGACTCCGACGTGACAGCCTGTGAAATAAAAGTCAACTACAGGATGAATCAGATAAAAGACGCCGCAAAGGCGTCGGATCAGGCCCCCGGGCCCCGCTCGATCCGCACCAGCCAACGCGCGCGGCCGGCATCCTCGGGCTCCACCGACAGCACGCGATGCCCGGCTTCGGCCGCCGACCGTGGAACATTGACCAGTGGTTCGCCAGCGTTCAGCCGTATTTCCGCCACTTCACCGGGCTTCATATCTTCCAGCAACAGCTTGGTCTTGACGAAAGTGAACGGGCAGACTTCCGCGGTTACATCAAGAACCCGGATGCGGAGATCATTGCTCATGACGCTTTCTCGGATTTCGGGGCGATTCGTATTGCAGTCCAATAGTGGACGACTTATATACCCAAGAATCGTGCCGCGGGAGTATGAACATGAGCAATGAAACGCCGACTAACGATTTGATGAACCTCACGACTCAAATCGTCGCGGCACACGTAGGAAACAATACCGTTGCGATCTCGGACCTGCCGAGCGTCATCGAGCAAGTCTATCGCGCGCTGAACGGCCTCGGCACTGAGCCCGTCCCGGTCGCGGAGAAGCCGCAGCCGGCGGTTCCGATCAAGAAGTCGGTCACGCCCGACTACATCATCTGTCTCGAGGACGGCAAGCAGCTGAAGATGCTCAAGCGGCATCTGAAGACCGCCTACAACATGACCCCGGACGAGTACCGCGACCGCTGGGGCCTGCCGTCCGATTATCCGATGGTCGCGCCGAACTACGCCAAGCAGCGCAGCCGGCTGGCCAAGCAGATCGGCCTGGGCACCCGCGCCCGCAAGGATTGATCCGGTTCGCCGGGACGACTCCCCTTCCCGGGATCGTCCCGGTTTCTGCCGGGGCGCCGCACGCATCACCGTCCGGCCGCGAAATCAGCGCACATTTGTAACCGTTCTGCTTTATAATCGGGTCAGTGGCCCATGTGGTGACACCAGAAGCGCCATGGCGGCCCGAGGGGAATAAGAGCGGACGGACGGCAGCATGGCAGTAACAACCTTCGTCGACGACCACGGGTTCAGTCTGCGCGCAGGCAACCTCGAGGTCAGGCTTGCCGAGACGGAGGAGGAGATTCGAGCGGCCCAGGCGCTGCGCTACGCCGTCTTCTATGAGGAGATGGCCGCCCAGCCTTCGCCCGCCATGGCCGCCGACCGGCGCGACTTCGACGCCTATGACGACGTCGCCCATCACCTTCTCGTCATCGACCATGCCCGCGGCAAGGGCCCGCAGGCCGTGGTCGGCACCTACCGGCTGATCCAGCGCGACGGCGCAGCCAGGATCGGCGCCTTCTATTCCGCCAGCGAATACGACATCGCCAAGGTCGAGGCCCATCCCGGCGCGATCCTGGAGCTGGGGCGGTCCTGCGTCGCCGGCCCCTACCGCTCCGGCGGCACCATGCAGCTGCTGTGGCGCGGCATCGCCGCCTACCTGTTCCACCACGACATCGAGATCATGTTCGGCTGCGCCAGCCTGCCCGGGATCGACGCCGACGCGCTGAAGCTGCCGCTGTCCTACCTCTACCACTATCATCTGGCCCCGCCGGCGCTGCGGCCCAAGGCCCTGCCCGAGCGCTACACCGACATGCGGCTGCTGCCGCTGGAGCAGATCGACCAGCGCGAGGCGATCGCCGCCCTGCCGCCGCTGATCAAGGGCTATCTCCGCCTCGGCGGCCATGTCGGCGACGGCGCGGTGATCGACCAGCAGTTCGGCACCACCGACGTGGCCATCATCGTCAAGACCGACCTGGTGACCGAGAAGTACTTCAAGCACTACGAGCTGAAGCGCGAGCAGCGGCCGATCCTGGCCTTCCGGAAGGACTGACCGGCGCGATGGCGGGATCGCGTCTCGGGTCGAAGCTCCGGGCGGTCTTCCGCCTCGGCCTCTATCTGCCCTGGACCGTGGCGCTGATGCCGGTGCAGGCCCTGGCCGTGCGCTTCGGCTGGCGGCTGCAGACCAGCCTGCCCGCCTTCTACCACCGAATCTGCTGCCGCATCCTGGGCCTGGGCGTCGAGATCCGCGGCACCCCCTCGGCCGCGGCGCCGACCCTGTTCGTGTCCAACCACCTGTCCTATCTCGACATCGAGGTGCTGGGGTCGGTGATCGCCGGCAGCTTCGTGGCCAAGACCGAGGTCAACACCTGGCCGTTCTTCGGCGCCCTGGCGCGGCTGCAGCGCACCGTCTTCGTCGACCGCAGCAAGCGCGGCACCGCCGACGCCCAGCGCGACAGCCTGCAGTCGCGGCTTGAGGCCGGGGACAACCTGGTGCTGTTCCCCGAGGGCACCTCGAGCGACGGCAACCGCACCCTGCCGTTCAAAAGCGCGCTGTTCGCCGCCGCCGGCATGCGCATCGACGACCGGCCGCTGACGGTCCAGCCGGTGTCGATCGCCTGCACCGCGCTGGACGGCATCCCGCTGGGCCGGCGGCTGCGGCCGATCTACGCCTGGTACGGCGACATGGACCTGCTGCCGCATCTGTGGAACGTGGTGAAGCAGGGCCATTTGACCATCACCGTGATCTTCCACCCGCCGGTGACGCTGGAGGATTTCCGCTCGCGCAAATCGCTGGCGGACCATTGCTGGCGCACCATCGCGGTCGGCGTGTCCGCCGCCAATGCCGGCCGGCTGCCGGAGCCGGCGGCCGCGAACCTGCCCGACCAGCGCCACGCCGCGTGAGCAAGCGCTTGATTTCCGAACAGGTCGCCGTGATCTATCATCGCAACCCGATGGAGATGTGGATCGCATCGCCCGGCCGCCTGTGCGGCAGGGACCCGGCCCGATCCATGGAGAGATTGGACAAGCGCGCGTGAGCACTGCGGCCAGCAAGAAGCTTTTCATCAAGACCTGGGGCTGCCAGATGAACGTCTACGACAGCGGTCGTATGGCGGACATCCTGGCGCCGCTCGGCTATGCCCTCACGGACAGTGCCGAGGGGGCCGACATGGTCATCCTCAACACCTGCCACATCAGGGAAAAGGCGACGGAGAAGGTGTTCTCCGACCTCGGCCGGCTGCGCCCGCTTAAGGAGGCGAAGGCTGGGGCGGCGAAGGCTGAGGATGAGCCGATGATCGTCGCCGTGGCCGGCTGCGTCGCCCAGGCCGAGGGCGAGGAGATCGCGCGCCGCGCCCCCTGGGTCGACCTGGTGTTCGGGCCGCAGACCTACCACCAGCTGCCGGAGATGGTGGCCCGCGCCCACCGCCAGGCCGGCCGGCCGCTGGTCAACACCGACTTCCCGGTCGAGAGCAAGTTCGACCACCTGCCCGGCGAGGCCGGAACCCAGGGCGCGTCGGCCTTCCTGTCGGTGCAGGAGGGCTGCGACAAGTTCTGCACCTTCTGCGTCGTGCCCTACACCCGCGGCGCCGAGTATTCGCGCGACGCCGCCGGCATCCTGGCCGAGGCGCGGCGGCTGACCGCCACCGGCGCCCGCGAGATCACGCTCTTGGGCCAGAACGTCAACGCCTTCCACGGCGAGGGGCCGGACGGGTCGGTCTGGGGCCTGGCCCGGCTGATCCGCGCCCTGGCCGAGATCGATGGGCTGGAGCGCATCCGCTACACCACCAGCCACCCGCGCGACATGGATGACGACCTGATCGCCGCCCATCGCGACGTGCCGCAGCTGATGCCGTTCCTGCACCTGCCGGTGCAGAGCGGGTCGGACCGCATCCTGGCGGCGATGAACCGCAAGCATGACGGCGACACCTACCGCCGCGTCATCGACCGGCTGCGCGCGGCGCGGCCGGACCTGGCGCTGTCGTCGGACTTCATCGTCGGCTTCCCCGGCGAGACCGACCGCGACTTCGCCGACACGCTGAAGCTGGTCACCGAGATCGGCTTCGCCCAGGCCTACAGCTTCAAGTACAGCGCCCGGCCCGGCACCCCGGCGGCGGCGCTGGACGACCAGCTGCCCGAGGCGGCGAAGGACGACCGGCTGCAGGCGCTGCAGCAGCTGCTGTGGGCGCAGCAGGGCGCGTTCAACCAGGGCATGGTCGGCCGGGTCATCCCGGTGCTGCTGGACCGCCCCGGCCGCCGGCCCGGCCAGCTGCAGGGCCGCAGCCCGTGGATGCAGTCGGTCCATCTCCAGGTGCCGGCACATCTGCTGGGCACGATCCAGCCGGTCCGCATCATCGACGCCAAGCAATTGAGCCTGACCGGCACCGCCGATCTGGTCGCGCCCGATCTGGTGGCGCCCCATCTCGTGTCGGAGGAAGCGGCATGACCGCGCGCGAGTCCGGCACGATGGTCTCACCCAAGTCCAAGCCCGCGCCCCACCGCGTCGATGTCAGCTTCGACGACAACCGGCTGCTGCCGCTGCTGTATGGCGAGCACGACACCCATCTGCTGCGCATCGAGCACCAGCTCGGCGTCTCGCTGGCCTCGCGCGGCAACACCGTCACCATCAAGGGCGCGACCGAGCCGGTCGAGCAGGCCCGGCTGGTGCTGGAGACGCTGTGGCAGCGCCTGGCCCAGGGCCAGGGCGCCAGCGGCGCCGACATCGACGGCGTGATCCGGATGGTGCGCGACGCGCCGCCCTTGCCCGACGGCGCGCCGCGCGGGCTGCCGCAGGCCGACGGCGCCATCGTCACCCGGCGTAAGCGGATCGGCCCGCGCTCGCCGACCCAGGCGGAGTATATCGCCGCGCTGGGCGAGAGCGAGATGGTGTTCGGCGTCGGCCCGGCCGGCACCGGCAAAACCTATCTCGCCGTGGCCCAGGCGGTGTCGCTGCTGATCGCCGGCCGGGTCGACCGCATCGTGCTGTCGCGGCCCGCGGTCGAGGCCGGCGAGCGGCTGGGCTTCCTGCCCGGCGACCTGAAGGAGAAGGTCGACCCGTATCTCCGCCCGCTCTACGACGCCCTGTACGACCTGCTGCCGGCTGAGCAGGTGGCCAAGCACATCGAGACCGGGACGATCGAGATCGCGCCGCTGGCCTTCATGCGCGGCCGCACCCTGGCCCATTCCTTCGTCATCCTGGACGAGGCGCAGAACACCACGGTGATGCAGATGCGCATGGCCCTGACCCGCATGGGCGAGGCCAGCCGCATGGTGATCACCGGCGACACCAGCCAGATCGACCTCAAGCCCGGCGACAAGTCCGGCCTGGTCGACGCGCTGGAGATCCTGGACGGGACCGAGGGCATCCGCGTGGTCCGCTTCACCGACCGCGACGTGGTGCGCCATCCGCTGGTGGCCCGCATCGTGCGCGCCTATGAGGCGGCGGACCGCGCCCGGAAGCCGCAGCCGTGATCGACATCGCCGTCAGCATCGACGCGCCGGGCTGGGCGACGCTCGGCCCCGATTTCGCCGACGAGGACGCCCTCGCGGAAGCGCTCGAGCCGCTGGTCGAAGCGGCGATCGCGGCCGGCGCCCTGCCGGACGGGCCGATAGAGTCCGGCCGGCCGGCCGAGCTGTCGATCGTGTTCGCCGACGACGCGACGGTGCAGCGGCTGAACCGCGAGTATCGCGGCAAGGACGCGCCGACCAACGTGCTGTCCTTCGCCCTGACCGAGGCCGACGAGCCTGATTTTCCGGGCGCGCCGCTGATGCTGGGCGACGTCATCCTGGCCTATGAGACGGTGCTGGCCGAGGCCGTGCGGGATGGCAAAGCTGCTGTCGACCACACCAGGCACCTGGTGGTGCACGGCATCCTGCACCTGCTGGGCCATGACCACCTGACCGATGCCGAGGCCGAGGCGATGGAGCGGATCGAGACCGCGCTGCTCGCCCGCTTCGGCATCGCCGACCCCTATTCCGATCCCCCCTCCGTCCCCCACTTGCCCGACCCCATCTGAGGCCATGTCCGACTCCCCTTCCGGTCGACCTTCCCGCAGCTCCGAATCCGGTCCGTTGCGCAGCTGGCTGCGCAGCCTGCTGCGCGGCAAGAGCGAGGACGCCTGGCGCGAGACCATCGAGGAGCTGATCGAGGATGGCGAGGAGGGCGAGGACGACGCCTCGGTCGCCCGTCATGAGCGGGTGCTGCTGGGCAACATCCTGCGGCTGCGCGGCCGCACCGCGATCGACGTGATGGTGCCGCGCGCCGACATCGTCGGGGTCGAGGTCGACACCCCGCTGCCCGGCGTGCTGGACATCCTGGCGCGCGAGGCCCACAGCCGCATGCCGGTCTACCGCGACAACCTGGACGACGCGCTGGGCATGATCCACGTCAAGGACGTGGTCTCGGCCCTGAGCCGGGCCCGCGGCGGCGACGGCGACGCGCCGAAGTCGCTGACCGAGATCCTGCGCCCGGTCCAGATCGTCGCACCGTCGATGCCGGTGCTCGACCTGCTGCTGCAGATGCGCGAGAAGCGCCAGCACATGGCGCTTGTCATCGACGAGTTCGGCGGCATCGACGGGCTGATCACGATCGAGGACCTGGTCGAGGAGATCGTCGGCGAGATCGAGGACGAGCACGACATCGACGAGCCGCCGCAGCTGGTCGAGAAGCCCGACGGCACGTTGATCGCCGACGCCCGCCTGCCGATCGAGGCCTTCGAGGCCAAGGTCGGCGCGGTGCTGGAGGAGGATGAGCGCGACGACATCGACACGCTCGGCGGCCTGGTCTTCGCCCTGGCCGGGCGGATTCCGGCACGGGGCGAGCTGCTGACCCACCCCAAGGGGTTCGAGTTCGAGGTGATCGATGCCGATCCGCGCCGGATCAAACGCCTCCGCATCCGCCGCAAGGGCGGCGCCGACGCTGCCTGAGCCGGCGGCGGGAGAGCCCGTCCCGCATCATATCGCCAGGATCGCCGCCGGCTTCGCCGGGCTGGCGCGCTGGCGCCGCTTAGGCGCCGCGGTGCTGCTGGGCGCCATCGCCAGCCTGTCGGTGCCGCCGCTCTACGCCGTGCCGCTGCTGTGGATCGCCTTCCCCGGCCTGTACTGGCTGCTGGCCAGCGCCCGCGGCGGCTGGTCCGCCTTCCTGACCGGCTGGGCCTTCGGCTTCGGCTTCTTCGTGCCCGGCCTGTACTGGGTGTCCTGGGCGCTGACGGTCGATCCGCGCTTCTTCTGGCTGATCCCCTTCGCCATGGCCGGGCTGCCGGCGCTGCTGGGCCTGTTCACCGGCCTCGCCGGCTTCGCCTTCCACCGGCTGAACCGGATCGGCTGGGGCGGTCCCCTGGCCCTGGCCGCGACCTGGGCGCTGGCCGAATGGCTGCGCGGCCATGTCCTGACCGGCTTCCCCTGGAATCTCATCGGCTATGGCTGGGTCGGCTGGCTGCCGGTGCTGCAGGGCGTCTCGGTGGTCGGCATCTATGGCTTGAGCCTGCTGACCGTCGCCGCCGCCACCCTGCCGGCGACCCTGGCCGGGCCGCGCCGCCGCGGGCTGGCCGCTACCGCCGCCGGCATCGCCCTGTTCGTCGCGATCGCCGCCTGGGGCGGCTGGCGCCTGGCCGGCGACGACGGCGCGGTGGTGCCCGGCGTGACCCTGCGCTTGGTGCAGCCGAACATCGCCCAGGCCGACAAATGGTCCGGCGAGAAGATGCGCGACAACTTCCGGCAGCAGCTGGAGATGTCGAAGGCCCCCGGGCTGGACAAGGTCAGCGCCGTGATCTGGTCCGAGACCGCGGTGCCCGGCGTGCTGTCCTGGGACCCCGGGGCGCAGCAGGCGCTGGGCGCCATCCTGCCGCCCGGCGCGCTGGCCCTGGTCGGCGCGGTCCGCGCCACCCCCTATGGCAGCGAGCCGCTGGAGATCTGGAACAGCGTCTTCGCGATCGACCGCACCGGCACGGTCCTGTCGAGCTACGACAAGGCGCATCTGGTGCCGTTCGGCGAATACGTGCCGCTGCACGCCTTCCTGGCCCGGTTCGGGGTCGAGAAGATCACCGCCGGCTCGGTCGACTTCACCGCTGGCCCCGGGCCGCGGACGCTGGACCTGCCGGGCCTGCCGCCGGTCAGCCCGATGGTCTGCTACGAGGCGATCTTCCCCGGCGAAGTGCTGGACCCGGCGGGCGCCCGGCCGGGCTGGATGCTGAACGTCACCAATGACGGCTGGTACGGGCTGACCAGCGGCCCGCACCAGCATTTCGCCATCGCCCTCACCCGCGCGGTCGAGGAAGGGCTGCCGCTGGTGCGCGCCGCCAACACCGGCGTCAGCGGCGTGGTCGACGCCTATGGCCGGGTGAAGGGCGAGATCGCCCTGGGCGAGCAGGGCATCCTCGACGCCGCCCTGCCCGCCGCCCTGCCGGCGACGCCCTATGCCCGCTGGGGCGAGGCCGGTTTCTGGCTGCTGCTGCTGGCCGGCCTGCTGGCCGGCCGGGCCTGGCGCACCGCACCACAGCAATAACCCAGCGGAGCGGAGCGCGATCACCGCCTTGAAGTTGCCCGGCCAGGGGCCTTAGGATGCGCGCCTCGCGAAACGATCGCACTCGGCCCCTTGCGAATTGCTGCGGAGATGATGTGGCCGCCTTCGACGCCCCGAAACGGCCCCGCGGTCGTCCCCGGAACGACGAGCCCAGCCCGTTGGACGTGCATATCGGCGGCCGCATCCGTTTGCGCCGGACCCTGCTGGGCTTCAGCCAGGCCAAGCTGGCGACAGCGGTCGGCCTGACCTTCCAGCAGATCCAGAAATACGAGCACGGCTCGAACCGCATCGGCGCCAGCCGCCTGCACCAGCTGAGCCGGGTGCTCGAGGTGCCGGTCGACTTCTTCTTCGAGGATGCGCCGCCGATCGCCGGGACACTGCCGCAGGGCCTGGCCGACGAGGCCGAGCCCTATGATGCCGGGCCGGACCCGATGCAGCGGCGCGAGACGCTGGAGCTGATCCGCGCCTATTACCGGGTCGAGGACCACGCCACCCGGCGCCGCGTGCTCGACCTGCTCAAGGCGATGTCCGGCGCCCGCACCGACGAGGCCGGCACCGACGGCGAAACCTGAGGCTCCGGCGCGCTTTGCCTCCCCCGGCGGCCGAGGCTGATTGCAGCTCCCCTTGACCGCATGCCGCACCCCTGCGAAAAGACCGGTCGCCGTCGCACGATATTTTCCGCAACTTTCCCTTCAGGGCAGCCCAGGGGTTCGACGTGGCCAAAGGCAATTACATCTTCACCAGCGAATCCGTCGCGGAAGGTCATCCCGACAAGGTTTGCGACCGGATTTCCGATTCCATCGTCGATCTGTACCTGGGCGCCGACCCTGAGGCGCGCGTCGCCGTCGAGACGCTGGCCACCACCAACCGCGTCGTGATCGCCGGCGAAGTCCGCGGTCCGGCCTCGATCACCCCTGACCTGCTGGAGCAGGCCGCCCGCGACGCCGTGCGCGACATCGGCTACGAGCAGGACGGCTTCCATTGGCGCAACGCCAAGGTCGAGGTGCTGGTGCACCAGCAGTCGGCCGACATCGCGGTCGGCGTCGACGCCGCCGGCAACAAGGATGAAGGCGCCGGCGACCAGGGCATCATGTTCGGCTATGCCTGCCGCGAGACCGACGCGCTGATGCCGGCGCCGATCCAGTTCTCGCACCAGATCCTCAAGAACCTGGCCGACGCGCGCCATTCCGGCCGCGCGCCCCAGTTCGGCCCCGACGCCAAGGCGCAGGTGTCGCTGCGGTACGAGAACCACAAGCCGGTCGCCGCGACCTCGGTCGTGGTCTCGACCCAGCATGCCGAAGGCCTGGACCAGGCCGAGGTGCGCGAGATCGTGCGGCCCTACGTCCTGTCCGTCCTGCCCGAGGGCTGGATGTGCGACGAGCCGCATTTCTACGTCAACCCGACCGGCCGCTTCGTCATCGGCGGCCCGGACGGCGATGCCGGCCTGACCGGCCGCAAGATCATCGTCGACACCTATGGCGGCGCGGCCCCGCATGGCGGCGGCGCCTTCTCCGGCAAGGACCCGACCAAGGTCGACCGTTCGGCCGCCTACGCCGCGCGGTATTTGGCCAAGAACGTGGTCGCGGCCGAACTGGCGGACCGTTGCGTCATCCAGCTCAGCTACGCCATCGGCGTGGCCCATCCGCTGTCGGTCTACATCGACACCCAGGGCACCGGCCGGGTCGACGAGGACAAGCTGTCGGACGTGCTGCAGCAGCTGGTCAACCTCAGCCCGCGCGGCATCCGCACCCATCTCGGCCTGAACCGGCCGATCTATGCCCGCACCTCCTCCTATGGCCATTTCGGCCGCGCCCCGGAGGCCGATGGCGGCTTCTCGTGGGAGCGGACGGACCTGGTGGACGAGCTTCGCTCGGCCTTCTGATCCCATGACCGAGACGGACGGCGCCGAGGGGACCTCCCCGAAGCGCCGCAACTTCCACGGCCGGCGCCAGGGGCGAAAGCTCCGCGCCGGCCGCGCCGCTTTGATCGAGACCCTGCTGCCGCAGCTGACGGTCGCGCTGCCCGCGGATGGCGGGGCGCTCGACCCCCTGTCGCTGTTCCCGCGCCCGGCCCGCGAGGTCTGGGTCGAGATCGGCTTCGGCGCCGGCGAGCACCTGGCCTGGCAGGCCGGCCACCACCCCGATGTCGGCATCATCGGCTGCGAGCCCTACATCAACGGCATGTCGACCCTGCTGGCGGCCGTCGCGGGCGAAGGGCTGGACATGGTGCGGCTGTGGGCCGACGACGCCCGGCCGCTGCTCGACCGCCTGCCGGACGGGTCGATCTCCCGCATCTTCCTGCTGTTTGCCGATCCCTGGCCGAAGGCGCGCCACAGCAGCCGGCGCTTCATCCAGGACGCCACCGTGGCCGACCTGGCCCGCCTGCTGCGCGATGACGGCGAGCTGCGCATCGCCACCGACGACGCCCCGCTGCTCGACTGGTCGCTGGAGCGTGTCCGCCGCAACCCGGCTTTCACTTGGACGGCACAAGGTCCGGGTGACTGGCGCGAGCGCCCGGACGACTGGCCGCCGACCCGATACGAGCAGAAGGCGCTGCACGGACGCCCCTACTACCTGCGATTCCGGCGCCACGCGCGAAACTAGACGCGAATCGGGTTGCGTATTGCGGGTGGATCGCTATATATCACCGCAGTTACCCATAGCGTTCGGCTCGAATGTTATTCGGTCGATCGGTCGATTAGGGTGGGCTGCGGCCCGCCTTTTTTGTTGTGGTGACGGCTTTCCATGGCTCTGGACGCGGGGAATGCCGGAGAGAATGACGCAAGTGGATCAAGTGCGCGCGATCGTGGCACCGTCGCTGGAAGCGATGGGCTATGAGGTCGTGCGCGTCCTGATGATGGGCAGCGAGCATCGGCCGCAGCTTCAGATCATGGCCGAGCGGGTCGACCGCCAGGGCATGACCGTGGAGGATTGCGCCGACATCAGCCGCGCCGTGTCGGCGATCCTCGACGTCGAGGATCCGATCAAGAGCGCCTACACGCTCGAGGTCTCCTCGCCCGGCATCGACCGCCCGCTGACCAAGCCCGCCGACTACGAACGCTTCCTCGGCCATGAGGCGCGGATCGAGACCCGGATCGCCGTCGCCGGCCGCAAGCGGTTCCGCGGTACCCTCACCGGGGTCGAGGGCGAGGCGGTGCTGCTTCGCCCGGAGAAGGAGGACGAGGTGGTTCAGGTGCCCTTCGCCGAGATCCAGCGCGCGAAGCTGATCCTCACCGACGCCCTGATCGAAGCCGCTGCGGCGGAAGCCGAGCAGGCCGCCGCCGTTGCGGCAGCCGCTGCCCCGCAGCCTGACGCACAAGACGCATAGGAACGCCCAAGGCATGGAACTCCTTCATGTTGCCGATGTCGTGGCCCGCGAGAAGAGCATCGATCGCGACGAGGTGCTGACCGCCATGGAGCAGGCCATCCAGAAGGCCGGTCGCTCCAAATACGGCCATGAGCACGACATTCGTGCCCACATCAACCGCAAGTCCGGCGAGATCGAGCTGCGCCGCTATCGCCAGATCGTCGAGACTGTCGAGGACGAGGCCACCCAGCTGGCCGCCCCCGACGCCGCCAAGCGCTGGCCGACCATGAAGGTCGGCGAGTTCGTCATCGACGACCTGCCGCCGATCGATTTCGGCCGCATCGCCGCGCAGACGGCGAAGCAGGTCATCGTGCAGAAGGTGCGCGAGGCCGAGCGTCACCGCCAGTTCGAGGAATACAAGGACCGGGTCGACGAGGTCGTCAACGGCGCGGTCAAGCGCGTCGAATACGGCAACGTCACCGTCGATCTCGGCCGCGCCGAGGGCGTCATCCGCCGCGACGAGCTGCTGCCGCGCGAGCACTTCAAGGTCGGCGACCGCGTCCGTGCCTACATCTATGACGTCCGCGAGGAAGCCCGCGGCCCGCAGATCTTCCTGTCCCGCGCCCATGGCCAGTTCATGGCCAAGCTGTTCGCGATGGAAGTGCCGGAGATCTATGACGGCATCATCGAGATCAAGTCGGTGGCCCGCGACCCGGGCAGCCGCGCCAAGATCGCGGTGATCTCGAAGGACAGCTCGATCGACCCGGTCGGCGCCTGCGTCGGTATGCGCGGCAGCCGCGTCCAGGCCGTCGTCGGCGAACTGCAGGGCGAGAAGATCGACATCATTCCGTGGTCGTCGGATCCCGCCACCTTCGTGGTCAACGCGCTGGCCCCGGCCGAAGTCGCCAAAGTCGTGCTCGACGACACCCAGAACCGCATCGAAGTCGTGGTGCCGGACGACCAGCTGTCGCTGGCGATCGGCCGCCGCGGCCAGAATGTCCGCCTGGCCTCGATGCTGACCGGCTGGGACATCGACATCCTGACCGAGGCCGAGGAGAGCGAGCGCCGCCAGGAAGAGACCCGGACGCGCAGCGAGCTGTTCATGGAGGCCCTGGACGTCGACGACGTCATCGCCCATCTGCTGGTGGCCGAAGGCTTCCGCCAGGTCGAGGAGATCGCCTACACCCCGCTGGACGAGCTGGCGGAGATCGAAGGCTTCGACGAGACCGTGGCCGGCGAGCTGCAGCAGCGCGCGCTGCGCTGGCTCGAGGAGCGCGACCGCAAGCTGACCGAACGCTACCGCGAGCTGGGCGTCACCGACGACCTGGCCGCGATCGAGCAGCTGACGCCGGCGATCCTGGTCAAGCTGGCCGAGACCGGCGTGAAGACGCTGGACGACCTGGCGGACCTGGCCGGCGACGAGCTGGTCGAGACGCTCGGCGAAAAGACAATCTCGCTCGATGAGGCCAACGCCCTGATCATGCAGGCGCGGGCCCATTGGTTCGAGGAGGAGACCAAGGCCTGAGCGACACGACCACCCTTCCCCCGGACGACGACGCGGCCGAGCCCGACGCGAACGGGCCGCTGCGCCGCTGCATCGCGACCGCCGCCGTGCGGCCGAAGGCGGAGCTGATTCGCTTCGTCGTCGGCCCTGAGGGGGAGATCGTGCCCGATCTGGCCGAGAAGCTGCCGGGGCGGGGGCTGTGGGTCGCCGCCGAGCGCGCGGCGCTGCAGCGGGCGGTGACCAAGAAGCTGTTCGCCCGGGCGGCGCGGGAATCGGTCAAGGTGCCCGACGATCTGGTCGAACGGGTCGAGGCCCTGCTGTTTCGGAACTGCATCGATCTCATCGGAATGGCACGCCGCGCGGGACAGGCGGTGGCCGGATATGAGAAAGTGCATGCTTGGCTGGTCGAGGGTCGCGTCGCGGTCCTGCTCGGGGCGTCTGACGGCGCCATGGACGGGCGGGGCAAGTTGGCCGCGCTGGCTTCGTCGATCCCGTCGCAACCTCGCCTGGTGGAGACGTTCTCTGCGGATACGCTGGGGATGGCCTTTGCCCGGGACAGAATGGTACATGCCGCGGTAGCGCGCGGTGGGTTGTCGAAACGGCTGCTCGCGGAAGCGCTGCGGTTGGACGGAATTCGTGGTCGAGCCGACGGACCGGCTGGACGTGGTGTGGTCGACGAGGCATCCAATGCCGCGCCGGCCTTCTCTGTACAGGGATAGCGGCGGATCACGCTGGACGATATGACGGATAGCAAGGAACAAGATCGCAAGACGCTGTCGCTGGGCAGTGCCAAGCCGAAGCTGACCCTTAGCGGGAAGCCGGGCGATTCAGGACAGGTGCGCCAGCAATTCAGCCACGGCCGTTCGAAGGCGGTGACCGTCGAGGTCAAGCGCCAGCGCGGCGGCACCAACACGGCCCTGGCCGATGGCGGCGCCGCAGCCCGGCGTGCGGCCGAAGGCGGCGGCCAGCCTGGCCGCAGCGGCCGCGGCGGTGGTGGCGGTGCCGGTGGGCGGGTCCTGTCGCAGGCCGAACGCGAGGCGCGGCAACGCGCCCTGCAGGGGGCCTTGCGCGAGGAGGAAGCCCGGCGCCTGTTGCCGGACGAGCCCGAGCAGGAGTTCGTCGAGGACTCGGCTGCGCCCGTCGAGACGGCGGCGCCCGAGCCGGCCGCCCCGCTGGATCCCGAATCCCTGCGTCGCCGCGAGCTCGAAGAGCTCAACGCGATCGAGGACGAGGCCAAGCGCAAGATCACCGAGGAACGCTTCCTGCTCGACGAGGAGCAGAAGCGCCGCGATGGCGAGCGCGCCGCCGAGGACGCCCGCCGCAAGGCTGTGGCCGACCGGTCCGGCCAGGCGGCCGCCGCCCGTGCCCCGGCCGAGGTGCCCGGCGCCCGCGTCGCGGTCACGGCCGATGACGAGGAAGATCCGCGCCGCAAGGCTGGCGGTGGTCGCGGGGCCCCTGCTGGCCGTGGCGCCCTGCCCGGCCGCGGTGCGCCGCCCAGCCCGCCCCGGCGTGCACCCGGCCCGGGCAAGTCCGAGCCGAAGCGCCGCTCCGGCAAGATGACCGTGGTCCAGGCCCTGAGCGACGACGGCGAGACCCGCGGCCGCAGCTTGGCGGCGATGCGCCGGGCCCGCGAACGCGAGCGTCTGGCCCAGCTGAGCCAGAACCAGGAGAAGTTCTCCCGCGAGGTGGTGATCCCCGAGGTCATCACCGTGCAGGAGCTGGCCAACCGCATGGCCGAGCGTGGCGGCGACGTCGTCAAGTCGCTGATGCGCATGGGTGTGATGGCGACGATCACCCAGTCGATCGATGCCGACACGGCCGAACTGGTGGTGGCGGAATTTGGACATAAGGTAAAACGCGTGGCCGAATCCGACGTCGAGATCGGCCTGCGGGGCGACGAGGACGAGGCGGAGCATCTCCAGCCGCGGCCCCCGGTCGTCACCATCATGGGCCATGTCGACCACGGCAAGACCTCGCTGCTCGATGCGCTGCGGCACACCAATGTCGTGTCCGGCGAAGCCGGCGGCATCACCCAGCACATCGGCGCCTATCAGGTTCAGGTCGCATCCGGCCAGCGCGTCACCTTCATCGACACGCCGGGCCACGCCGCCTTCACCGAGATGCGCGCCCGCGGCGCCAACACCACGGACATCGTCGTCCTGGTGGTCGCCGCGAATGACGGCGTCATGCCGCAGACGGTCGAGGCGATCCGTCATGCCCGCGCCGCTGGCGTGCCGATCATCGTCGCGATCAACAAGATCGACCTGCCCGACGCCAAGCCCGAGCGCGTGCGCACCGAGTTGCTGCAGCACGAGATCGTGGTTGAGGAGATGGGCGGCGAGACGCTGGACGTTCCGGTGTCGGCCAAGACCCGCGAAGGCCTCGACAAGCTGGTCGAGACCATCCTGCTGCAGGCCGAAGTGCTCGACCTCAAGGCCAACCCCGACCGCCCGGCCGAAGGCTCGGTGATCGAGGCGAAGCTGGAGCGCGGCCGCGGTTCGGTCGCGACCGTCCTGATCCAGCGCGGCACCGTCAAGGTCGGCGACATCTTCGTCGCCGGCGGCGAATGGGGCCGCGTGCGCGCCCTGCTCGACGACCGCGGCCAGAACCTGAAATCGGCCGGGCCCGCCCAGCCGGTCGAGGTGCTGGGCCTGAACGGCACGCCGCTGGCCGGTGACGACTTCGTCGTCGTCGACAGCGAAGGCCGGGCCCGCGAGATCACCGAGTTCCGGACCCGCAAGCGGCGCGAGGCCTCTCACGTCGCCACCGCGCGCGGCTCGCTCGAGCAGATGTTCGAGAAGATCCGCGAAGGCGAGGCGAAGGAGCTGCCGGTCATCATCAAGGGTGACGTGCAGGGTTCGGTCGAAGCCATCGCCGGGTCGCTGGAGAAGGTTGCCGGCGACAATCTCGAGGTGAAGGTCCGGGTGCTGCATTCCGCGGTCGGCGCGATCACGGAAAGCGACGTCACCCTGGCCGCATCGACCGGGGCCATGCTGATCGGCTTCAACGTCCGCGCCAACCCGCAGGCGCGCGAAATGGCGAAGCGCGATGGGGTCGAGATCCGCTACTACTCGATCATCTACAACGTGATCGACGACGTGAAGGCGGCCCTGACCGGCCTGCTGGCGCCGAAGATGCGCGAGAACTACATCGGCAACGCCGAGATCCGCGAAGTCTTCAACATCACCAAGGTCGGCAAGGTCGCCGGCTGCATGATCACCAGCGGCGTGGTCAAGCGCGGCGCCGGTGTCCGCCTGCTGCGCGACAACGTCGTGATGCATGAAGGCACGCTGAAGACCCTCAAGCGCTTCAAGGACGAAGTCCGCGAAGTCCGCGAGGGTTACGAATGCGGCATGGCCTTCGAGAATTACGACGACATGCGCACCGGCGACGTCATCGAGTGCTTCGAACTGGTCGAGGAAATCCGCCAGCTGTAAGGCCGGGCTTCCTGATTTCCTGCACCACCGCCGCCGATCGGGCTTACCCTCGGTCGGTGGCGGATGGATCCTTCCCCCCGGTCCGGCATCACTGCCGGACCGCGGCGTTTTGAGAACGACCCCATGCGACACACCACTCCCCAAGGCCCGAGCCAACGCCAGCTGCGCGTCGGCGAGGAGCTGCGCCATTCCATCGCCGCCATCCTGATGCGGGACGAGCTGCACGACCCCGACCTTGCCGGCATCTCGATCACCGTCTCCGAAGTCCGCCCCAGCCCGGACATGAAGCATGCCGTCGTCTTCGTCACCACGCTGAACGGCGAAAAGATGGACACCGTGCTGCCGGCGCTGCGCCGGGCCGCATCGTTCCTGCGCGGCCAGGTGGCCAAGACCGTGCGGCTGCGCCACACGCCGCAGCTGAGCTTCCAGGCCGACACCTCGTTCGACTACGCGCAGAAGATCAACACGCTGATGCACCGGGACGTGATCGCCCGCGACCTGACCGACGACGACGAAGAGCCGTCGAAGGACAGGACGGACGACACCGATGGCGCGTAAGAAAAGGGGCCGCCCGGTCCATGGCTGGGTGGTGGTCGACAAGCCGGTCGGCGTGACCTCGACCCAGGTGGTCGGCCGCATCCGCCGGCTGTTCGACGCCGAGAAGGCCGGCCATGCCGGGACCCTGGACCCGCTGGCCAGCGGCATTCTGCCGATCGCCCTGGGCGAGGCGACCAAGACGGTGTCCTACGCCATGGACGGCGAGAAGACCTACCGCTTCACCGTGCGCTGGGGCGAGGCGCGCGACACCGACGACACCGAGGGCAAGGTCACCGCGACCAGCGACGTCCGGCCCGACCCGGCCGCCATCGCCGCGATCGTGCCCCGCTTCATCGGCGAGATCAGCCAGGTGCCGCCGGCCTATTCCGCGATCAAGGTCGATGGCGAGCGCGCCTACGACCTGGCCCGCAGCGGCGAGACGGTGGAGTTGGCGGCCCGGCTGATCCGGATCGACGACCTGCGCCTGGCCGAGATCCCCGATGCCGACCACGCCACCTTCGACGTCCAGTCGGGCAAGGGCGCCTATATGCGCGGCCTGGCCCGCGACATCGCGCTGGCCCTCGGCACGGTGGGACACATCGTCGCATTGCGCCGCACGCGAGTCGGGCCCTTCGGCCTTGACGCGTCGGTCCCCTTGGCGCATATCGACGCGCTGGCCGAGCAATCGGCCCTCGACAGCATTCTGCTTCCGATCGCGACCCCGCTGGACGACATCCCGGCGGTGGCCTTGACGGAAGCTGAAGCGCATCGGATGCGGCACGGCCAACCGGTCGCGCTGCTACGACGCTCGGATCGGGAGCGGATCGCCGCCCTCGATCTCGATCCGGACAACCCGGACGCCATCGTGTTGGCCACCTGCGGGAACACTCCCGTGGCCCTGGCCCGCATCGACGGCGGCGAGATCCGGCCGGTGCGCATCCTCAACCTCTGATTAGGAGACCACGATGTCGATTACGCCGGAGCGCAAACAAGAGGTCATTGGCACTTATGCCCCCAAGGCCGGGGACACCGGTTCGCCGGAAGTGCAGATCGCCATCTGGTCCGAGCGCATCACGAACCTGACCGAACACCTGAAGACCCATCCCAAGGATTTCCACAGCCGCCGCGGCCTGCTGATCATGGTCGGCCGCCGCCGCAGCCAGTTGGATTATCTCAAGCGCAAGAACGTGGCGCGCTATGAGACGATCATCAAGAGCCTCGGCCTGCGCCGCTGATCCGACGCATGCCGGTCCACTGCCTTTGCCCGGGTCGCCAGATGATCGGGTTCCCACCGATCATGCGGCCATCCGCGGCGAAGGTTCGTGGCGGTCCAGCACCAGACGAAGATTCCGTTTCGTGACATCAGCGCCGCCGGCATCCGTGCCGGCGGCGCTTGTCGTATTTCGCCCCCGGGCCCGGCGTGGAGCGGCCCGACCCCGATAGGCACATCAAGGCACGGGGTGTCCGAGGAAGGAAAAGCGATGTTCAACATCTATCGCAAAGAGATCATCTGGGGCGGCCGCAAGCTGATCCTCGAGACCGGCAAGATCGCCCGGCAGGCCGATGGCGCCGTGCTGGTCACCTATGGCGAGAGCGTCGTGCTCTGCACCGCGGTCGGCTCGAAGCAGAAGTCGAAGTTCGATTTCTTCCCGCTGACCGTGAACTACCAGGAAAAGGCGTTCGCCGCCGGCAAGATCCCGGGCGGCTTCTTCAAGCGCGAAGGCCGCCCGTCCGAGAACGAGACGCTGGTCAGCCGCCTGATCGATCGCCCGATCCGCCCGCTGTTCCACCCGAGCTACCGCAACGAGACCCAGGTCGTCGCCACGGTGCTGAGCCACGACCTGGAGAATGATCCTGACATCGCGGCCCTGGTCGGCGCCTCCGCCGCCCTGACCATCTCGGGCATCCCGTTCCTGGGCCCGATCGGCGCCGCGCGCGTCGGCTACATCGACGGCCAGTACATCCTGAACCCGACGATCGCCCAGACCGCCGAGAGCAAGCTGGACCTCGTCGTCGCCGGCACGACCGAAGGCGTGCTGATGGTCGAGTCCGAGGCCAGCGAGCTGACCGAGGAGATCATGCTCGGCGCCGTCGCGTTCGGCCACGCCGCCGCCCGTGAGGTGATCCAGGCGATCATCGAGCTGGCCGAGCTGTGCGCCAAGGAGCCCTGGGCCCTGACCGAGGAACCGGCCGAGGTCGGTGCCGTCCGCGGCAAGTTCCAGAGCGTCGCCGGCGAGCTGCGCGACGCCTACAAGATCGTGCGCAAGCAGGATCGCTATGCCGCCGTCGACGCGGTGAAGCAGAAGGCGCTGGCGCTGCTCGAGGGCAACGACGCCGAGCTGGCCGTCGGCTCGAAGGTGTTCAAGGATTTCGAGAGCGACATCGTCCGCGGCAACGTGCTGGACACCGGCCTGCGCATCGACGGCCGCGACACCAAGACGGTCCGCCCGATCGTCGCCGAAGTCGGCGTGCTGAAGCGGGCCCATGGTTCGGCCCTGTTCACCCGCGGCGAGACCCAGGCGCTGGTGGTCACCACCCTCGGCACCGGGCAGGACGAGCAGATCGTGGACGCGCTCGAGGGCGAGTACCGCGAAAACTTCATGCTGCACTACAACTTCCCGCCCTATTCGGTCGGTGAAGCGGGCCGCATGGGCAGCCCCGGCCGCCGCGAGATCGGCCATGGCAAGCTGGCTTGGCGGTCGATCCACCCGGTGCTGCCGTCGAAGGAGCAGTTCCCCTACACCATCCGCGTGGTGTCGGAGATCACCGAGTCCAACGGCTCGTCCTCGATGGCGACGGTCTGCGGCACGTCCCTGGCGCTGATGGATGGCGGCGTGCCGCTGTCCAGCCCGGTGGCCGGCATCGCCATGGGCCTGATCAAGGAAGGCGACCGCTTCGCCGTCCTGACCGACATCCTGGGCGACGAGGATCACCTCGGCGACATGGACTTCAAGGTGGCCGGCACCGAGCAGGGCATCACCAGCCTGCAGATGGACATCAAGATCACCTCGATCACCGAGGAGATCATGAAGATCGCCCTGGAGCAGGCCCGCGAAGGCCGCGTCCACATCCTGGGCGAGATGGCCAAGGCGCTGGCGGGTGCCCGTGGCGAGGTCAACAAGAACGCCCCGCGCATCACCACCTTCCAGATCCCGAAGGACAAGATCCGCGAAGTCATCGGCACCGGCGGCAAGGTGATCCGCGAGATCACCGAGACCACCGGCGCCAAGATCGACATCGAGGACGACGGCACCATCAAGGTGGCGGCGGTCGACGAGACGGCGGCCGAGGCGGCGATCAACTGGATCAAGGGCATCGTCGCCGAGCCCGAGGTCGGCAAGGTCTACAGCGGCAAGGTGGTGAAGGCGGTCGATTTCGGCGCCTTCGTCAACTTCCTGGGCAGCCGCGACGGCCTCGTCCACATCTCGGAGATGCGGCCGGGCCGTGTCGCCAAGGTGGCGGACGTGCTGAAGGTCGGCGACGAGGTCAAGGTCAAGGTCCTCGGCTTCGACGACCGCGGCAAGATCAAGCTGTCGATGAAGTTCATCGACCAGCAGACCGGCGCCGAGCTGCCGCGCGACGAGCAGCGCCAGGCCGACGCCAACTGAGGCTCGCGCTTCGGCGGACACGACAAGGGGCGGCCTTCGGGCCGCCCCTTTCCGTTTGTGCCCTATGCCGGGCGCTTGAACCCGGCGGTGTCGATCGGCAGCTGGCGGATGCGCTTGCCCGTCGCCGTGAAGATGGCGTTGCACAGCGCCGGGATCACCGGCGGCAGCGCCGGTTCGCCCAGGCCGGTCGGCGGGAATTCGGTGGTCACGAACGCGACCTCGATCTCCGGCAGGCCCGGGGTCCGCGGCAGCGGATAGGTGTCGAAATTCTCCTGTTCGACCCGCCCGCCGGTCAGCCGGATCGCCAGCCCGCCGAGCGCCTGGCCGAGCCCGTCGATCACCGACCCCCGCACCTGGTTCAGCGCGCCGGACGGGTTGACGATCTGGCTGCCGATGTCGCCCGCCACCCAGACCCGCGGCACCCGCACCGTGCCGTCCTGCGCCACCGCGGCCTCGACCACCTCGGCGAAATAGCCCTGGTGGCAGAAGTAGAAGGCGAAGCCCTTGGCGCTGCCGGCGGCCGGCTTGGTGGTCCAATCCGCCATCGCCAGCACCTTCTCGACCACGCCGCGGGCCCGGCCGGTGTGGAACGGGGTCCGCGACCCCTCGCGCAACGGCAGCAGCCGCGGTTCGCCCAGCAGGCCCAGCGTCAGGCCCGGCAGGTCGGTGCCGGCCGCGACCGCCACCTCGTCGAGGAAGGACTGGAACGCCCAGGCCAGGGCGTTCGAGCGCGGCGCCCGCATCGGGCAGGTCGGCACCACGCTGTCGATGCCGGACTGGGCGAACAGCAGGTTCGGCACCAGCAGCGCCGGCAGCTCCTGGAAGTCGAACTCGCCGCCCGAGGTCGGCTTGCCGCCCTTCGTCAGGGTCACGAAGTGGTTGGTGAAGGCCACCGGCTTGTTGTCGGCGTCGAAGCCGGCGGTGAAGCGGTGCCAGCCGGCGGGGCGGTAGAAGTCGTGCTGGATGTCCTCCGTCCGGCTCCACAGCAGCTTGACCGGCGTGCCGGGCACCTGCTGCGCGATCGCCGCCGCCTGGACCACATAGTCGTTCATCAGCCGCCGGCCGAAGCCGCCGCCGATGCGCGGCATGTGCATGGTGATGGCATCGGGCTTCAGGCCCAGCGCGTCGGCCACCAGGCCGCGCCCGCGCTCCGGCATCTGGGTCGGGGCCCACAGCTCCAGCTTGCCGTCCTGGAACAGCGCCGTGCAGTTCTGCGGCTCCAGCGGCGCATGCGACAGGAACGGGTAGGCGTAGTCCGCGCTGATCCGCCGCGCGGCCCCGGCCAGGGCGCCGTCGACATCGCCGGCGCGATAGTTCTCGCCCTGCGGCTTGCCGTCCAGCAGCGCCTTGGCCTGGGCGTCATAGGCCTCGGTGCTCTGCGCCGCGCCGGCCCCGTCGTCCCATTCGGCCTGCAGCGCGTCGCGCGCCTGGTTCGCCAGCCACCAGTTGGTGGCCAGGATGGCGACGCCGTCGACCAGGCTTTCGGGCCGGCCGTTGCCCTTGACGGTGACGACGTGCTTCACCCCGGGCCGGGCCAGCGCCGCCTCGGCATTCGCCGATTTCAGCGTGCCGCCGAACACCGGGCTGCGCTCCAGCACCGCGTACAGCATGTTGGGCAGCCGGGTGTCGATGCCGAAGATCGGCTCGCCCCGCACGACGCGCGGGCTGTCGCAGCCGCCGGTCGGCTGGCCGATGATGCGGAACGCCGCCGGGTCCTTCAGCGTCAGCGTCTTCGGGTCGGGCGCCGGCAGCGCCGCGGCCGCCGACGCGATCTCGCCATAGCCCAGGCTGCGCCCACTGGCGGCGTGCAGCAGCCGCCCGGACCGGGTGGTGACGCTGTCGGCCGGGACGCCCCAGCGCTGCGCCGCCGCCGCGACCAGGAGAGCCCGCGCCGCGGCGCCGATCTGGCGCATCGGCATCCAGTTGGTCGGCGTGGCCTGGCTGCCGCCGGCCATCTGGGTGCCGTAGACGGCCTGGTCCGCCATCGCCTGGACCACGGTGACCTGGTCCCAGTCGACGTCGAGCTCGTCGGCGATGATCATCGACAGCGACGTCTTGATGCCCTGCCCGATCTCGGGGTTCTTGCCGGTGATCGTCACCCGCCCGTCCGGCGCGATGGCGATGAAGGCGCCGAGCGTTCCGCCCTGCCCGTCATCGGCCGTGGCCAACCCCGGCAGGGTCACGTCGATCAGCAGCCCGCCGCCGACCAGCAGCGAGGTCTTGAGGAAGGCGCGCCGGCCGATACCGGTCTCCGGAAGCACGTGGCCCATCAGCCGGCCCCCCCTGCCGCCGCCTTCCGCTCCGCCGCCTTCAGGATGGCGGCGCGGATGCGGGTGTAGGTGCCGCAGCGGCACAGATTGCCCGCCATGGCGTCGTCGATGTCGGTCTCGTCGGGCGCTGGTTTGGTGTTGAGCAGCGCCGCGGCGGACATGATCTGCCCGGCCTGGCAGTAGCCGCACTGCATCACATCGAGCGCGAGCCAGGCCTGCTGCAGCCGGGCGCCGATGTCGGTGTCGCCGATCGCCTCGATGGTGACGATCTTCGAGGGCCCGACATCGCCGATCGCGGTCTGGCAGGCGCGCACCGCCGCGCCGTCGAGATGCACGGTGCAGGCGCCGCACAGCCCCGCGCCGCAGCCGAATTTGGTGCCGACCAGGCCAAGCTCGTCGCGCAGCGCCCACAGCAGGGGCATCTCCGGCGGCGCCTCGATCCGTTCGGTCCGACCATTGATATTGAGTTCGACAGCCATGGACAGCTCCGTCACTACGACTGGCCGCGCACGGAGGGATCGCCGCCTGCGCGCCGAGTCCTGGGAGGTTACGATCCGTCTGTCGCAGAACTGTGCCAGGGTTTGTCACAGCCGTCACAGCCTGTCGGCCGGCTGGGACATTTGGTCCTCTACGACGGCGGCGGGGTTCCTTTCAGACATCGCCGCGCTTGTCGAACTCGCCTTCGGCCTTGCCGCGGCGCCAATAGGCCACGGCGAGGTGACGGCTCTTGTCGAGGCCGTGATCCTCGCGCCAATGCGCCCGCAGCGCCCGGAAGGAGCCGAACTCGGCGCCGGCCCAGGCGAAGACCCGCTCGTCGCCGCGCGGCCAGGCCACCCTGCGCACCGCATCCTGCAGCTGGGTGGTGGTGCCCGCCGCGGCGCCGCGGCGGTGCAGCCAGACCAGCTCGACCCCCAGCGGGCGGACGAGCGCCTGCTCCTCCGCCGCGTCGGCGACCTCGACGAAGGCGTGGCCGCGCGCGTCGGACGGCAGGGTCTCAAGGATGCGGCCGATCGCCGGCAGCGCCGTCTCGTCGCCGGCCAGGAGATACCAGTCGGCGGCGCCGACGGTGCCGCCGCCGGGGCCGAGCATGCCGACCAGGTCGCCCGGCTGGGCCCGTTCGGCCCAGGCGCTGCCCGGGCCCTCGTCGCCATGCAGGGCGAAATCGATGTCGACCCGCCCGGCCGCCACGTCGATGCGGCGGATGGTGTAGGTGCGCAGCGCCGGCCGCGCCGGGCCCGCGGGCCACACCGGCAGGCCGTTCGGACCCATGACCGGCCATTCCGGCGCGACCGTCCCGGCCGGCGGGATCAGCAGCTTCACATGCAGCCCGCCCGAGGCGTAGCGGGCGAGGTCCGGCCCGGCCAGCGTCACCCGGCGCATATGCGGCGTAACTGCGGAGGCGCCCAGCACCCGCATCTCGCGGAAGTTCGGCGGCCGCGCCACCGCGGCGGCATCGCCGGTCCAGACGATCTGCGCTTCGGCCGCCAGCTCCAGCAGATGGGTGGCCAGGGCCATCTTCACCGTGACCAGCGCCGCCTCGTCCTCAGCCTCCGCCGCCAGGACCATCAGGCCGGGCTCGGCCCGCATGGTGGCGACGCTGGCGCCGAGCACGGCGCGGCCGGACCCCGCCGCCTCGCTGACCTCGACCTCGTGCCGCGCCAGGGCGGCGCAGAGGCGGGAGATGATCGGACCGGGCGCGTCCAGCCGGATCCGCGCCTCGGCCTTCAGCCTGGCCATGTCTCGCTGTCTCCTCGACTCCGGGCTCTCATGGCCGCCGCAAGCTGTAGGGCAAATAAGAATGATTCGCAAGAAAGGCAACATCCGATGCCTTCCGGCCTTGATCTCCGGCCGCTTTGCCGCGACCTTCACCCACTGATTCGGAAATTGCGGAGAGGCCCATGTCGATGACCACGCGGATGGCGATCCTGGGCGCGGCGATGCTGCTGGCCGGGTGCCAGACCTCGGGCATGAGCCAGACGGTCGTGCCGACCCCGGTGCCGGGCGGCACGCCGGCGACGTCGTCCCTGTCGGACGCCCAGGGCTTCCAGCAATGGGTCGCGGCGTTCCGCGCCGAGGCCGCCGGCCGCGGCATCAGCCAGGCCACCCTGGCCACCGCCTTCGACACGGTGCAGTTCCTGCCCAAGGTGATCGATTCCGACCAGTCGCAGTCGGAGTTCACCAAATCGGTGTGGACCTATCTCGACAGCGCCGTGTCGCCCGACCGCATCCGCAACGGCCAGGCGATGCTGGCGCAGTGGTCTTCGGCCGCCAATTCGGCCGAGCAGCGCTACGGCGTGCCGAAGCAGGTCATCGTCGCGATCTGGGGGATCGAGAGCAATTACGGCCAGAATTTCGGCAACATCGAGATCATCGATGCCCTGGCCACCCTGGGCTATGAGGGGCGGCGCCAGGATTTCGCCAAGACCGAGCTGTACGCCGCGCTGCAGATCCTGCAGCAGGGCGACATCAGCCGCGACCGCATGCTCGGCTCCTGGGCCGGCGCCATGGGCAACACCCAGTTCCTGCCCTCGGTGTTCCTGAGTTCCGCGGTCGACGCCGATGGCGACGGCCGCCGCGACATCTGGGGCAGCATCCCCGACGTGATGGCGTCGACCGCCAACTACCTCGCCCAGTCCGGCTGGCAGCGCGGCCAGCCCTGGGGCGTCGAGGTCACGCTGCCGCCCGGCTTCGACTATTCGGTGGCGGAGCTGACGACCAAGCTGCCGGTGGCGCAATGGGCAGCGATGGGCGTGAGGCCAGTGTCCGGCCGCACCCTGCCGGCGCTGGGCGACGCCTCGGTGATCACCCCCGCCGGCGCCCGCGGCCCGGCCTTCCTGGTCGGCCCGAACTTCGGCGTGATCATGAAGTACAACGCCTCCACCAGCTATGCGCTGGCGGTGGGCCACCTGTCCGACCGGCTGGCCGGCGGCGGCCCGATCGCCGGGGCCTGGCCGCGGGACGAACAGCCGCTGTCGCGCAACGAGGTGATGGAGCTGCAGTCGCTGCTGGAGGCCAAGGGCTTCTCCACCGGCGGCACGCCGGACGGCCTGCTAGGCCCGGCGACGCGCAAGGCGATCCGTGGCTGGCAGGTGTCGAAGGGCCAGATCCCCGACGGCTTCGCCACCACCGCCCTGCTGCAAGCGGTCCGCGCAGGGTAGGGTCGGGCGCGAGGGGTAGGCCGGGCGCGTCACAGCCGGAACGCCCTCTTGCCAAACGCCCGGTTTACCGGCGGAGTGAGTCCGCCGGTTCCCTGACGACGACTCGCCCATGTCCGACCTGCTGCTGTACGCCCTTCTCGCCGGTGCCGTGGGCGGCATCCTGTCCAGCCTTGTGATGCGGTTGAAGCCGGAGGCGTCCCGCACGTCGCACGCTCCCGAACCGGTCCCCGGACCTGAGGCAACGGACCCAGCGGATGCGGTCGCCGCACCCGGGCCAGCGACGACGGCGGCCGCCATCCTCCAGCAGCTCAGCCAGGGGTTGGCCGATAAGGGCGAGGAGATCCGCAATCCGGGAGAATTGCTGGGTATCCCGGAGTTCCAGGTGGCTCTCGACGCGATGCGGCGCCCGGATGCCGATTTCGACCTGCTGCACCACCACGCATTGGGCGCCAACTGGCCACTCGCCTGCGCCGCCTTCACAGTGCTGCAGGACCACCCGGACCGGCAATCGCTGGCCGAGGCGGTGCTGCGGCACGTGCCGCACACCCGCCCCTTCGTCCTGCCTGATGCCTTGCGGTTCCTGACCACGCTCGATCCCCGCCCTCTCATCGGGCAGGTGGTCGTGGCCGCCCCGGAATGGTGGGAGCGCAACCCGGTCATCCCTCGCTTCTTCGAGGCCTATTTCAACCGCAGCGCCGAACTCGGCGACACCCCGAGCTTCGGCGCTCTCCTCGGCCGGTATGCCGATCCCGACCTCGGGCCCGTCCGGACCCTGCTGCACAAGATCCAGCACCCCTTCGCCGCGCGCCTGCTCGAGGAGCTCAGGACCTGGCAGGACACGCGGATCGACCGCGGCTTCCTCTCCGGCGTCGGCCGGTTGTGGAGCGAGGACGAGGACGACCGGTTCCTGATCTCGCCTGCCGTCTGGCAGGAGCAGCTTTCCGTCGCCGAAACCGCGGTATCCGCGCCGCGTCCGCGCTCGGTCCTGGTCAGCGGCCCCCCGCGCATCGGCAAGAGCTCGTTCCTGCGCCTGCTCGGCATGCGGCTGCACGACGCCGGCTGGCAGCTGTTCATGGCGAGCGGCCACGAGCTGATGGCCGGCCAGATGTATATCGGCCAGCTCGAAGGACGGATCCGCCAGCTGGTCGAGGCGCTGCATGCCCGCCGCAAGATCGTCTGGTATGTGCGCGACCTCGGCCAGCTCGCCGGCAGCGGCACCCACAGAGGGCAGGCGGCCAGCATCCTCGACCAGATCATGCCGGCGTTGGTGGCCGGCGACCTGATCGTGGTGGGCGAAACCGGGCAGGCGGCCGCGATGCGGCTGTTCCAGGCCTACCCTTCGCTGCGTTCGGTGATCGAGACCGTCGCGCTGGAGCCGATGAATGAAGGCCAGACGCTGGAGCTGACGACGGAACTCGGCCGGCGCATTGCCGACACCGTCGGCGTGACCGTGTCGGAGCAGGCCGTCACCACGACCATGGAGCTTGCCCAGCACTATCTCGGCAACGGCCAGCTGCCCGGTGCCGTCCTGGAACTTCTCAAGCGCTCCACCGCCCGCTCGGTGCATGCCGGTGAAGAGACGCTGACCGCGGCCAGCGTGATCGCCACCCTGTCGCAGATCTCCGGCCTGCCGTCGGTGATCCTCGACACCAGCCAGCGCGTGGAACTGGCCACCATCCGCGACTATTTCAGCAGCCGCGTCATCGGCCAGGACGAGGCGGTGCAGGCGGTGGTCGACCGCATCGCCATGCTCAAGGCCGGCCTGACCGATCCAAGCCGCCCCATCGGCGTCTTCCTTCTGGCCGGCCCGACCGGCACGGGCAAGACCGAGCTGGCCAAGACGCTCGCCTCCTTCCTGTTCGGCGCGCCCGACCGGATGGCGCGGCTGGACATGAGCGAGTTCCAGACGGCGGAGTCCACCGGCAAGATCCTCGGCACGGGCGGCCAGGGCGACACCGATTCGCTGATCGCGCGCGTCCGCAAGCAGCCCTTCTGCGTGATCCTGCTCGACGAATTCGAGAAGGCCCATCCCAACTGCTGGGACCTGTTCCTGCAGATCTTCGACGACGGTCGCCTGAGCGATGCGGATGGGCGCGAAGCCGATTTCCGCCACAGCTTCATCATCCTGACCTCGAATCTCGGAGCGACGGCCCATCGCCGGCAGAGCTTCGGCTTCCTGTCGAACCCGCAGGCCTATGGCGAGGACCAGGTCCTGACCACCATCGGCCGGACCTTCCGCCCCGAATTCGTCAACCGGCTGGACAAGATCATCGTGTTCCGCCCGTTGTCGCGCGAGCTGATGCGCAACATCCTGCACAAGGAGCTCGCCCAGGTGCAGGAGCGCCGGGGCCTGCGCGAACGCAGCTGGGCGGTGGAATGGGAAGCGGGCGCCATCGAATTCCTGCTCGACCGCGGCTTCACGCCGGAGATGGGCGCCCGGCCGCTCAAACGCGCCATCGACCAGCTCGTCCTGGCCCCCCTGGCCGCCACCCTGGTGGAGCACCGGTTCCCCGAAGGGGACCAGTTCCTGTTCGTGCGCTCGGACGGCAAGGCCATCCAGGTGGAGTTCGTCGACCCCGACGCCCCGCCTGCGGGCGAGGCTTTGGCGGACACCGAACTCGACGACACGCTGTCCTTGCCGGCGATCATGCTGCGGCCGAACGGCTCCCAGGCCGAACGGGCCTTCCTCGACGCCAGCTGGCTGGCCATTCGCCAGGAGATGGACGGCCCGGAATGGGCCGCGCTGGGCGACAGGTTGCGGTCCGAACTCGCCGATCCCGACATCTGGTCGCGGGACGACCGCCACGCCGTCTTCTCTCGCCTGGCACTGATGGATCGCATCCGGGAGGCCGCCCGAACCGGCGAAAGGCTGGACGGGCGCTACGCGCACACCGCCGGGGCCGCGCAACGGGCGTCCCGGGAACTGGCGTCGCGGCTGGCGTTGCAGCTCTACAATCTGCGCGGGGGTCTCGACGATCTCGCCGCCGGCGCACCCATCGATGCCCTGCTGCGCATCGAACCCGCCCTCGACGCCGGCGGTGGCAGCAGCCATGCGGACCAGTGGTGCCGGAGGCTGACCGACATGTATCGCGGCTGGGCCGACCGGCGCCATATGCAGCTGCTGGAATACGCCGCGCCCGGCGGCAAGGGCCGGCCCATTCTGCACATCACCGGTTTCGGGGCGTTTCGCATCCTGGCCGGCGAGAATGGCCTGCATGTCCTCGAGGATCCCGCCCCGGACAGCAGCCAGCGCACCGTGGCCCGCGTCTCGGTGGCTGCCGGCCCGGATCAGGACATGCCGGGCGGCAGGGAATACGACGCCGCCGGTAAGCGGCTGGCCGCGTTGCCGGGCACGGCGACCATCGTGCGCCGCTACCGCGACGGGACATCGCCACTGGTGCGCGATGTCACCGGCGGCTGGCGCAGCGGGCGGCTGGATGCCGTGCTCGGCGGCGATTTCGACCTGATGAGCGCGGTCGCCAGGAAACAGCCGGCAGAATAGGGAAAGATCCGGCTCGGCCGTCGCCGCTAGGTCCGGCTCGCCAGGGCCATCATCCGGTCGGCCAGCACCCCGACCGCCGGGCGGGCCTCGCCCGGCCGGGTCAGCAAGTGGTAGGCGAGCGGGTTCGGCACCTCCTGCTCGCCGACCCGCACCAGGCCGTTGTCCTGCACCGCGCGGTCCGAGAACGGCGCCCGCGCCAGGGCGACGCCCAGACCGGCCCCGGCCGCCGCCAGCACCACCGTGTAGTCCTCGAAGCGCCGGTCCTGCAACCGCGGCTTCAGCGCGATGCCGCAGGCCGCGAACCAGGCGCGCCAGCCGGTGGCGTCGGAATCATGCAGCAGCGACGCCTGCAGCAGCGCCTCCGGTGCGGAGCCCAGCCGGCGCGCCAGGTCGGGATGCGCCACCGGGTACAGGCGTTCCGGCAGCAGCTTCGCCACCGCGACATTGCGCCAGCCGCCGGCGCCGTAGCGCACCGCCAGGTCGACCTCGCCACGCTCGACATCGGCGTTGCGGCCTTCGACCGCGATCTCGATCCGCAGCGGCGGCACGCCCTGCTCCAGCGCGGCCAGCCGCCCGAACAGCCAGAGCTTGGCGAAGCCCGGCACCACGCTGATCCGCACCACCTCCGGCCCGCGCCGCGGGCGCCAGCGGTCGGCCGCGTCGTCGATCAGCCGGAACGCCGCCTCGACCCGCGCCAGGAAGCGCTGGCCGTCCGGGGTCGGGCGCACGCCCCGGCCGTGCCGCTCGAACAGGCGCAGGCCGAGCCAGGCCTCGACCGCGGCGACGCGCCGGCTGACCGCGCCATGGGTCAGCCCGAGCGCCTCCGCCGCCGCGCTGAAGGAGGCGTGGCGAGCGACGACGCAGACGGTGTCCAGGCCATCCAGCGGCGGGCGTTCCGGGCGCGGCGAGCTGTGATCCATCGGCACAGCTCGCTCTCGATCGGTGCCATATGTCAACAGCCCGGCGCATGCCAGAACGGACGGCCTCCAACCGCCCCGGTGCCGCCGTGACCCTCCGCGCCCCCCTCGCCCATGCCGCCGTGGCGGTGACCGTGCTGTCCTGGGCCTCGGCCTTTCCGGCGATCCGCCTGGCGCTGCGTGAGCTGGCGCCGATCCCGCTGGCCTCCGCCCGCTTCGCCGTCGCGGCGCTGCTGGTGCTGGGCTGGCTGGCCTGGCGGCGCCCGGCGCTTCCGTCCCTGGCCGATGGGCTGCGCTTCACGGCCTGCGGCCTGATCGGCATCGCCGCCTACAACATCCTGCTGAACACCGGCGAGCAATCCGTGGCCGCCGGCGCCGCCAGCTTCATCGTCAACACCGCCCCGATCATCACCGCCCTCCTGGCCCTGCTGGTGCTGGGCGAACGCTTCGGCGCGCGGGGCTGGGCCGGGACGCTGGTCAGCTTCGCCGGCATTTCCCTGATCGCCTCGGGCCAGCCCGGCGGCCTGTCCTTCGGTGCCGGGGCCAGCCTGGTGGCGGGCGCCGCCCTGTGCATGGCGGTCTACGTCGTGGTCCAGAAGCCGCTGATCGCGCGGCACGGCGCCCTGGCCTGCACCGCCTACACCCTGCTGGCCGGGGCGGTGCTGCTGTCGCCCTGGCTGCCGCAGGCGGCGGACGAGCTGTCCGGGGCCAGCGGCATGACGGTCGCGGCGGTGGTCGCGCTCGGCGTGCTGCCGGCGGCGATCGGCTACGCCACCTGGACCATCGCGCTGGGCCATTTCGGCGCGGCGCGGGCGGCGAACTTCCTCTATCTGGTGCCGCCGGTCGCCACCCTGATGGCCATACCGCTGCTGGGCGAGGTGCCGGGGCTGCAGACCCTGCTGGGCGGCGCGGTGGCGATCGCCGGGGTGGTCGTGGTCAACACACGGGGACGGGTCCGGGCCGTCGCCGGCTCACCGGCCCTCCCCGAACGGACCTGATCCCACCCCGTCATCGCGAAGCGCCGCCTGGCATGGATTGCTTCGCTGCGCTCGCGATGACGGAGGGGGATTGGCTCCTTTACAGCCCGAGCTTGTCGCGCGGCGGCCCGGGGAAGTCGGCGAAGGCTGGGGCGCCGTCGGGGGTGCCGAGCAGTTCGCGCACCGCCCGCGTCGCCTGGTCGATCGCCGAATGAGCATAGGCGTAGGCGCCGGCGTCGGAATTGGCGATGGCGATCCGGCCCCAGGGCTTGCGCGAGGTCTGGATCGGCAGCGGCCCATCCGGCCAGAAGCTGTCCCACGGCCGCATGTACTCATAGGCATAGCCATGCGACCAGCGGTTGGCGGTGATCGCCTCGATGTCGCGCGCCGGGTCGAAGCCGCCGCCGGACAGGGCCCGGCCGAGCAGGTCGCGGATCTCGCGCTCCATCTCCTCGAAGGTCAGCTGGGTCAGCTGGATGCGGCCGGCCAGCGACTGCTCGCGCGTCGACAGGCCGGGCTGCAGCGGCATCTTGCTGAGGTGCAGCAGCACCGGGTCCTCCGGCTTGTCGGCGAAGCTGTAGCCGCCCATGGTGACGGGGTAGTCGATCTCCGCCCCCGACCAGAAATGGCCCGGCGAATCGAAGCCCTCGATGCCGAGCTTGGCGAAGGCGGTCCAGTTCCGGATCAGCACGTTGGTGTAGATCAGCGGCACCTTCTGCTGGTCCTGCAGCGCGGTGACCTGGGCGGCCGGCAGCTCGTCGGTCAGGAACGGGATCACCCGGTGCCAGCAGGCCAGCACGACATGGCCGGCCTCGACCGTGCGCAGCTTGCCGCCCTGGACATAGGCGATCTCGACCGACTTGGCCGAGGCCGGGTCGCCCTGGTGCTTCACCCGCACCACGGTCGAACCCAGCCGGATCCGCGCCGGCTGGCCGTCGACGTCCAGCTTGCCGTAATCGGCCTGGGCGAGGACCAGGTCCTCCATCGTGCTGCCCGGCACCGCGGCGGGGACCAGCGCCCGCACCAGCGCCCGGGCCACCCCGGCGTTGCCGTCGGGGAAATGGTAGATGTATTCGTCCGGATCGGTGCGGACCAGCCGGCCGCTGGGACTCATGGTCGGATAGACGCCCTCGCCAAGGTCCATCCCGTCGAAGCCGGGATTGCCGTTGGCCCAGGCGTCAAGACAGGTGGCGCCGTCGATGCCGATGCCGAAATAGCCTTCGGTCGAGCCCTGGAAATAGGCGACCAGCTGCGGGTCGGCCTTGACCAGGTCGGTCAGGAACCTGGCGTAGGTGGTCTTCGACAGCCGGTCCAGCTTCTCCGCCCGCGACAGGCCGGGCAGGTAGTCGCCGGGTTCGTCGATCAGGGCGATCAGGTCCTGCTTGGCCTTGTCGGTCAGCGGCGTCTGCGGCACCCAGTCGGCGGCCTTGTCGGCCTGCTTGACCAGCGCGTCGGCGCCGAACGTCTCCTTGCCGAAGAACACGGCGCGGGACAGCTCGCGCTTCTCGGCCCAGCCCTGGTCGTAATAGCCCTCGAACCGCTTCGGCTCGATGCCGATATCGGCCAGGAGCGCGTTCACCGCCGGGCTGAAATAGCTGGGCGTCTGCAGCGACTGCGACCCGCCATAGCCGATGATGGTGCGGCCGCCCGCGGTGGTGAATTCGTTGCGCTTGGCGTGGCCGCCGAAATCGTCGTGGTTCTCGAGCACCAGGATGCGGGCACCCGCCCCGGCCTGCTTGCGGTACTGGAGCGCGGCGGCGAGACCCGAGATGCCGCCGCCGACCACCACGAGGTCGTAGCGCTCGCCGGTCGCCTCCGGCGCCCCGGCCTTGCCCCAGAAGGTGCCGTCGCGCACCGAATGCATGACGTTGTAGGAGCCTTCGTGATGGCCGCGCAGGCCGGTCAGCTTCGGCGGATAGGCGGCGGCGGGCGCGGCTGCGAAGGCGCTGCGGGTGACCGACCCGCCCAGCGCCGCGGCGCCCACCGTCAGGGCGACACCGTCGAGAAAGTCCCGCCGGGTGATGTTGCGGCCCATCCCGAGATCGCGTGCAGATGACATGGTTGTTCCCCCTCCCTGGCTGAACCCGATCAGACGGTGGCAAGGTGGCGGAAATGCGGTGCGAAGCGTGGCGGTGTGTGAGAGTCCGGCTCTCAGGCCGCGGGCTTCAGGCCGGTCAGGCGGAAGATCTCGACCTCGCCGTGGCGGCCGCGGACGCGGCGGGGGCCCAGGCTTTCCATGACGAATTCCGGACCCAGCAGCGCCGCGGTCTCGGCGCTGATCAGGATCGTGGTGTCGTCGTCGCGCGACAGCACCTTGCCCAGCTGCTCCAGCCGGTTGCCGATGTTCACGGTGTCGCCGACGATGGTGTAGTTGGTGCGCCCCGGCGCGCCGATGTTGCCGACCACGACCGGGCCGCTGTGCAGGCCGATGCGCAGCCGCAGCCGCGGCCGGCCGACGGCGGCGCGGCGGTCGTTCTCGGCCCGCATCGCCGCGGCGATGGCCAGCGCCGCCCGGGCCGCCCGCGGGGCATGGTCCTTCATCTTCTCCGGCGCGCCCCAGAACGCCATCAGGCAGTCGCCGATGAACTTGTCGATGGTGCCGCCCTCGGCCTCGACGCAGCGCCCCAGCAGGGCGAAATGTTCGTTGAGATAGGCGGCGATCCGCGCCGCCGGCAGCCGTTCCGCCGCGCCGCTGAAATTGGCGATGTCGGTGAACATCACGGTCAGGATGCGTTCGATCGAGACCACGTCCTCGCCGTCACCCTTGACGATCAGCCGGCGGACCAGGCTTTTCGGCACGTAGGTCTCGAGCCAGCGCAGCCCCACCAGCATGGTGTTGAAGGCCTGCGCGCCCTCGTTCAGCTCCTTGAACACGCTGCCGGGCAGCGGCTTGAGCTTGCCGAAATCGAGCGTCCCGACCGCCCGCGCCTGGTCGGAGAAGGCGCGCACCGGCCGCGCGATCATGCGGCCGACGAAGACGCCGACGACGATCGCCAGCACCATCACCGCCAGGCCGGCCAAGCCCGCCCGGAACACGCGCTGCACCTCGGCCCCGACCGCGTCGCCCGGAACATGGATGCCGAGGGTCAGGGGGGTCGGGCCGAAGCCGTAGATCTTGCGGTAGAGGAAGATCTCGTCCTTGTCGCCCATCTCGACCTCGCGGATCCGCACCCGCGGGTTGCGCACGGTGACCGGCGTGCCCTTGGTCCACAGCGCCGCCAGCAGGTCGTCGCCGATCTGGTCCAGCCGCGGCAGCGGCTCCGCCACCGAGGCGGGCGGCGGGTCTGCGGCCATGCGCGGATGGGCCAGGACCCGATCGTCGCCATAGAGGATGAAGGGCACCTGCGACGGATCGCTGGACACCCGCGCCAGGAATTTCGACAGGTCCTGGACCGTCACCACCGCGAACATCACGCCGACCAGCTGGCCATCGCGCCGCACCGGCTGGCGCAGGTTCAGCACCGTGGCGTGCGGCCCGTCGCCGAGATACAGGATCTCGCCCCAATAGGATCCGACCTTGCCGGCGGCCTCGGCCAGCGCCTCCCGGCCCCGGTCGCTGTCGTCCTTGTTGTCGAAGCTGTAATAGGTGCCGTCCGGCTGGCGCGACACGCCGCGGATATGCATGTCCTCGGTCAGGTAGGCGATCGAGTTGACCTGGGGAGACGCCGCCAGCGCGCCGGTCAGTATGGTCGAGAACCGGCTGGCGTCGTCGGCGTCGAGCCGGTCCTGCTGCAGCATCAGGGCCAGGCTGCCCAGCGCGTTCGACACCGGCTCGAGATGCTGCCGCAGCTGCGCCTCGACCGAGGCCACGCCGATCTCGGCCTGGGTGGTCAGCAGGTCGAAGGTGGTGCGCGCCGCGGTGGTCCAGTAGATCGCCAGCACCGCCGCGACCGCGATCGCCACCAGGCCGCCGATGGCGACGGCCAGCGTCCGCGCCAGGGTGATGGTGCGCTTGCGCCGCCCGGCGCGCTGGGGTGCCGCCGCGACGTCGGTATCGGCGGGGACCGGCACGGTCATGGGGCGATGGCGGGATCCAGCATGCGGCCGAGCGGGCGGCCGCCGAAGATGTGGATGTGCAGGTGCGGCACTTCCTGGTGCCCGTCGCCGCCGATGTTCGACAGGATGCGGTAGCCGGGCTCGGCCAGGCCGAGGTCGCGGGCGATCCGCCCGACCGCCCGGGTCAGCGCCGCGATTTCGGCATCGCTGGCCCGGTCCGAGAAGTCGTCCATCGAGACATAGGCGCCCTTCGGAATCACCAGCACATGCACTGGCGCCCGCGGGCTGATGTCGTGGAAGGCCAGGACGTGCTCGTCCTCGTAGGCCTTCTTGCAAGGCAGCTCGCCGCGCAGGATGCGGGCGAACACGTTGCCGGAATCATAGGCCATTCTTCGTCCTCTTCACCGGTCCCTCTGTGCGGGCGAATCACGGCGAAATTCGGCCCGCACTGCACGTGATCGACAACTGGAAAAAGACCAGGACGACCGGCCGCATGACGTGGATGGCCCGCAACGGTGCCGTCCAGCACGGCCGACGGCCGTCATTCCGTCGGTCGCGACGCCTTTTCCGCGAGCCCGCCGATCCCCTCGCGCGCCGCCAGCGCCGCCCACACCGCCTCGGGCGCCACCCCGGCATCCGCCCACAGCACCAGCAGATGATACAGCAGATCGGCGCTTTCCGAAGCGATGGCGGCCTTGTCGCCGCGCATCGCCTCGATCACGGTCTCGACCGCCTCCTCGCCCAGCTTCTGCGCGATCTTCGGCCGGCCGCGCGCGAACAGCTTGGCGGTGTAGCTGGTCGCCGGGTCGGCGCCCTGGCGCGACCGGATCACGGCGAACAGCCGGTCGAGCACCCGGGCGTCGGCCGCCGCGGCGTCGGGCACGCCCGTCATATCGGCCGCACCGGCAGCCCGGCCTCGGCCAGGCGCTGCTTGGCCTGGGCGATCGAATAGGTGCCGAAATGGAAGATCGAGGCGGCGAGCAGGCCGGTGGCGCCGCCGACCAGGGCGCCATCGGCGAGGTGGTCGAGCGTGCCGACCCCGCCCGAGGCGATCACCGGGATGCCGACGACCTTGCGGATCGCCTGCAAGAGCTCCAGGTCGAAGCCCTCCTTGGTGCCGTCGCGGTCCATCGAGGTGACCAGGAGCTCGCCGGCGCCGATCGCGCCCATGCGGTCGGCCCATTCCACCGCGTCGATGCCGGTGCCGCGGCGCCCGCCATGGGTGAAGATCTCCCATCGGCCGGGGGACACCTGCTTGGCGTCGATCGCCACCACCACGCATTGCCGGCCGAACTGGATCGCGGCCTCGGACACCAGCTCCGGCCGGGCCACGGCGGCGGAGTTGATCGAGACCTTGTCGGCCCCCGCCAGCAGCAGTTCGCGGACATCCTCGACCGCGCGCACGCCGCCGCCGACGGTCAGCGGCATGAACACCTGCTCCGCCGTGCGGCGGACCACGTCGAACAGCACGCCGCGGTTCTCATGGGTCGCGGCGATGTCGAGATAGACCAGCTCGTCGGCACCCTCGCGGTCGTAGTGCCGCGCCTGCTCCACCGGGTCGCCGGCATCGACCAGGTTCTCGAAGTTCACGCCCTTGACCACCCGGCCGTCCTTGACGTCGAGGCAGGGGATGACCCGGACCTTCAGCATGGGTCAGGCCTCCACGGGGACCGGGCCGGACAGGATGGCCAGCGCCTGCTTCGGGTCGATCCGACCATCGTAGAGCGCCCGGCCGCAGATCACGCCGGCGATGCCCGACTTCTCCTCGCGCTTGATCACCCGGAGGTCGTCGAGTGAGGAGGCGCCGCCGGAGGCGATCACCGGGGTGGTCAGGGCGAAGGCGAGGTCGGCGGTGGCCTCGACATTCAGCCCGCCCATGGCGCCGTCGCGGTTGATGTCGGTGTAGATGATCGCGGCAACGCCGGAATCCTCGAAGCGCAGCGCCAGGTCGAGCGCCTTGACGGTCGAGGTCTTGACCCAGCCCTCGATGGCGACAAAGCCTTCGCGCGCGTCGATGCCGACCGCGACCCGGCCGGGCCAGCGGCGGCAGGCCTCGCGCACCAGGTCGGGGTCGCGCACCGCGACGGTGCCCAGCACCACCCGGGCGACGCCCTGCTCGATCCAGAATTCGATCCGCTCGAGGTCCCGAATGCCGCCGCCCAGCTGCACCGGCAGCGAGGTCGCCTTGAGGATGGCGCCGATCGCCTCGGCATTGGCCGGCCGGCCGGCGATGGCGCCGTTGAGGTCGACCACATGGATCCAGCTGAAGCCCTGGCTGGCGAAGGCCTTGGCCTGCTCCGCCGGGTCGAGGTTGAACACCGTGGCTTCGCTCATCTCGCCGCGGACGAGCCGGACGCAGTGTCCATCCTTCAGGTCGATGGCGGGGTAGAGGATCATGGTGTCGGCCCGGTCAGCGGAATCAGCGGTTTGTGGAAGTAGCAGCCGCCGATCAGGCGGCCGCCCACACGAGCATAATACGGATTTGTCGCCCAGCGGATGAATCCGAGGCTTTCGAAGAGACGGATCGCCGCAGCCTGGGTGTCGCGCACGTCGAGGGATAGCAGGCCGTAGCCGCGCGCCCGCGCCTCCGCCTCGCCCGCCTCCACCAGCATCCGGGCCAGGCCGTGGCCGCGGGCCCAGGGGGCGACGAAGATGCCGCTCAGGGTGGCGGCGAAGGCCTGCGCCTCGTTGTTGACCGGCGGTTCGACCAGCTGGATCGCGCCGGCGACCACCTCATCGAGCCGGCCGACGAACAGGTGCCGGCCCGGCATGGCGACGACGCCGCCCCAGTAGCGCTCCATGGTCTCGCGCGGCGGCGGGGCGACCCAGCCGAAACCGCCGCCCTCGAGGATGGCGAGGTCGGCGGCATCGCACAGATCGTCCAGGTCGCTGCTGAGGAACCGCTCCAGCCGGCCGACCGAGACGGCGGGCGTCGAGGCTGCCGTGTCGTTCATGGCGTCCAGGTCACGAAATTGCCCAGCAGCCGCAGCCCGGCCGCCTGGCTCTTCTCCGGATGGAACTGCACGCCGATCCAGTTGCCGGACCCGACCGCGGCGGTCTGGGCGCCGCCATAGTCGACGGTCGCCAGCACATCGGCCGGGTCGGCCGGGACCATGACGTAGGAATGGGCGAAATAGACGTCCTGGCCGTCGAGCCCGTCCAGCACCGGATGCGCCTCGCCCACGGCCAGGGTGTTCCAGCCCATCTGCGGCACCACCAGGTCCGGGTCGGCCGGGGCCAGCGGCACCACCGCGCCATGCACCCAGTCGAGGCCGAGGAAGTCGCCATGCTCATGGCCGACGCCGGCCATCACCTGCATGCCGACGCAGATGCCGAGGAAAGGCACGCCGGCCTTGCGCACCCGCTGCTCCAGCACCTCGCGCAGGCCCGGCAGCGCCGCCAGGGCATCGCTGCAGGCGCCGAAGGCGCCGACGCCGGGCAGCACCAGCCGGTCGGCCCGGCGCACGATCTCGGCATCGGCGGTGACGACGATCTCCTGCGGCACGCCGCGTTCGGCGGCGACGCGCTCCAGCGCCTTGGCCGCCGAGCGGAGGTTGCCGGAGCCGTAGTCGATCACGGCGATGGTCATGGGCCGGTTCCCGGTGTCAGAGGCTGCCGCCGAGCGTGCCCTTGGTCGAGGGCACGGCGTCCGGGCGGCGGCTGTCGATGGCGGTGGCGGCGCGCAGGGCCCGCGCCAGCGCCTTGAAGCAGCTTTCGACGATGTGGTGGTTGTTCTCGCCGTACAGGTTGGCGACATGCAGCGTCAGCCCGGCGTTCTGGGCGAAGGCGTGGAACCATTCGCGGAACAGCTCGGTGTCCATCTCGCCCAGCTTGTCGCGGGTGAAGCGGACGTCCCACACCAGATAGGGCCGGGCCGAGATGTCGACGGCGACGCGGGACAGCGCCTCGTCCATCGGCACATGCGCCTCGCCGTAGCGCTGGATGCCGCGGCGGTCACCCAGGGCCTTGGCGAAGGCCTGGCCCAGGGTGATGCCGACATCCTCGGTGGTGTGGTGGAAGTCGATATGGAGATCGCCCTCGGCCCGCACCGTCAGGTCGAACAGCCCGTGCCGGGCCAGCTGGTCCAGCATATGGTCGAGGAAGCCGATGCCGGTCCGGATGTCGGACCGGCCGGTGCCGTCGAGATCGACCGTGGCGCTGATCCGGGTCTCGCGGGTGGCGCGGTCGACCGTGGCCGAGCGGGCGGGCGGGGCCACACTGGCGAGGGCCGGGCGGCTGGCGGTCGCCGGCGCGGCCGCAGCCTTGCGGGCCGGGCTTTTTGGCGTTGGTTTGGATGCGGTTCCGTCCATGCCTCGTGTCTTATCAGGAACCCCGGCGCACCACCAGCCGCCGAGCCATGCCGGGACCGCAGGGGGCCTGCAGGCGGCGAGCAGGGAAAGCCCTTTCCGGCAGGGCCCGCTTCACCATATGGTTACATGTGAACACAAAGGATCACAGATGAGCCAAGCCCGCCCCACCGAGCCCATCACCATCCGCACCACGAAGGAAACGGTCGACGGGATCGACGCCCTGGCCGCGGCCACGGACCGGTCGCGCAACTACATCGTCAACCAGGCCCTGCGGCAGTATCTCGAGACGAATGCCTGGCAGGTCGAACGTATCGAGGAAGGCCTTGCCGCGGCGCGTGAAGGCCGAGTGCGGCCGGCTGCGGATGTGTTGGCCGGCATCGCCGCGAAGCACGGCTGGTCGCGCTGATGCGGCTGGTCTTCGCCGAGCCGGCGGAGCGCGATCTCGACAGCATCATCGACTATATCGCCCTGGACAACCCGGCGGCGGCCGAACGGGTCTATCGCGCCATCGTCGCCGCCACCGAGCGATTGGCCCGCTTTCCCGAGATCGGCCGCGCCGGCCGCCTGCCCGACACGCGCGAACTGACCGTCACCGGGCTGCCGTATCTGGTCGTCTACCAGGCCTCCGCCGACGTGGTGACGATCCTCGCCGTGTTTCATGGCGCCCGCGACCTGGCGCTGGCCTTGGCCGAACGGAAAGCCGGACTGAAGCCGCCGGACCAATAGCCACGGGCCCTTGGAGAAGCCACGAGACTTGATCCCTCCGCCGGACAGTCCAATCTAGGCGGGGCGGGCCGGACGGCCCGTTCATGACCCCTAGCGTTCCGGAAATTTGCATGTCGTCTTCCGAGAGTGCCGCCTGGCACGGCACCACCATCCTCGCCGTGCGCAAGAACGGCCATGTCGTCATCGCCGGCGACGGTCAGGTCACCGCCGGCAACACCGTGATGAAGGGCACCGCCCGCAAGGTGCGGCGCCTGGGCGACGGCAGCGTCATCGCCGGCTTCGCCGGGGCGACGGCTGACGCCATGGCCTTGTTCGAGCGGCTGGAGGCCAAGCTGGAGAAGCATCCGGGCCAGCTGGCCCGCGCCTGCGTCGAGCTGGCCAAGGACTGGCGCACCGACCGCTATCTGCGACGGCTGGAGGCGATGATGGCGGTGTGCGACCGCCAGGTTTCGCTGATCCTGACCGGGACCGGCGACGTGCTGGAGCCGGATGATGGGCTGATCGGCATCGGCTCCGGCGGGCCCTTCGCCCTGGCCGCCGCCCGCGCCCTGTTCGAGAATGCCGAGATGGATGCCGAGACGGTGGCGCGCAAGGCGATGAAGATCGCCGGCGACATCTGCATCTACACCAACCACAACGTCACGCTGGAAAGCCTGTGATCGCGGCCCTGCCCGCCTTCCGCACCGAGGCCCGAGCCGCGAAGGACCATTCATGACCGACACCGCCAATTTCAGCCCGCGCGAGATCGTCTCCGAACTCGACCGCTTCATCGTCGGCCAGCACGACGCCAAGCGCGCCGTCGCCATTGCGCTGCGCAACCGCTGGCGCCGCCAGCAGCTGCCCGAGGCGCTGCGCGAGGAGGTGCTGCCGAAGAACATCCTGATGATCGGGCCGACCGGCGTCGGCAAGACCGAGATCGCCCGCCGCCTGGCGAAGCTGGCCAACGCCCCGTTCCTGAAGGTCGAGGCGACCAAGTTCACCGAGGTCGGCTATGTCGGCCGCGATGTCGAGCAGATCATCCGCGACCTCTTGGAGATCGCGATCAAGATGACCCGCGAGAGCCTGCGCAAGGAGGTCGCGGCCAAGGCCGAGATCCGCGCCGAGGAGCGGGTGCTGGACGCGCTGGTGGGCGACAACGCCTCGGCCGAGACCCGGCAGAAGTTCCGCAAGATGCTGCGCGAAGGCCAGCTGAACGACCGCGAGATCGAGATCCAGGTTGCCGATTCCGGCGGCGGGATGCCGACCTTCGACATTCCAGGCATGCCGGGCGCCCAGATGGGGATGCTCAACCTCAACGACATGTTCGGCAAGGCCTTCGGCAACCGCACCAAGCCGCGCCGGCTGAGCGTGCAGGAAAGCCATGTCGTGCTGATGGCCGAGGAGTCGGACAAGCTGCTGGACCAGGAGAAGGTGACCGCCGAGGCCATCCACCTGGTCGAACAGAACGGCATCGTCTTCCTCGACGAGATCGACAAGATCACGGCGCGGTCGGAGCGCGGCGGCGCCGATGTCAGCCGCGAGGGCGTGCAGCGCGACCTGCTGCCGCTGATCGAAGGCACCCAGGTGGCCACCAAATACGGCACGGTGCGCACCGACTACATCCTGTTCATCGCCTCCGGCGCGTTCCAGCTGGCCAAGCCGTCCGACCTGCTGCCGGAGCTGCAGGGCCGCCTGCCGATCCGGGTCGAGCTGCAGGCCCTGACCCGCGACGATTTCCGCCGCATCCTGACCGAGCCGGAGCACAGCCTGGTCAAGCAGTACACCGCGCTCCTGGGCACCGAAGAGGTGACGCTGGACTTCACCGACGACGCCATCGACGCCCTGGCCGACCTGGCCGCGGAGGTCAACCGCGCGGTCGAGAACATCGGCGCCCGCCGGCTGCACACGGTGCTGGAGCGGCTGCTGGACGAGGTCAGCTTCACCGCCTCCGACCGCTCGGGCGAGACGGTGCGGATCGACGCCGCCTATGTCCAGGAGAAGGTGGGTGCGCTGACCCGCAACGCCGATCTGAGCAAGTTCATCCTGTAATAGCTGACCATCGGTCTCCGCGCCTTCCACTCGTCGTCATCGCCCGGTTAGCCTGGGCGGTGACGGGACGGGCCCGAGCGGGCAAGCAGTCCTTCTGCCAGGAGAGATCGACATGTCCGCTGCTGCCAGGCGCTTCGGCGCCTATGATCTCACCGTGCTGCTCGACGGCATCTTCGAGGCGCCGAAGACCGTGCTGAGCCACGCCGCCGGCGAGGACGCCACACGGCGGCTGGTCGATAGCTGGCCGGGCGACAAGATCAGCATCGACGTGAACTGCTATCTGCTGACCGGGCCGAACGGCGTCACGCTGATCGATGCCGGCACGGGCGACCATTGGGGCCCGATGCTGGGCAAGGCGCGCGCGGCCCTGGCGGCGGCCGGCGTGCGGCCCGAACAGGTCGACCGCGTGCTGCTGACCCATCTGCATGGCGACCACGCGCTGGGCCTGCTCGACGGCGACCGGGCCTGGCTGCCGCGGGCGGAGATCCTGATTCCGGAGCGGGACCTCGCCTTCTACGGCGACCCGGCCGTGGCCGAGACCTTCCCGCCGGCCCGGCGCGGCAACTTCAAGACCGCCGCCGACCTGGCCCGGGCCTATGCCGGCCGCGTCCGGACCATCGCCCCGGGGCCGGTCGAGGGCCTGCCGGATATCGAAGCCGTGCCGCTGCCCGGCCACACGCCCGGGCAGAGCGGCTATCGCATCGGCGAGGGCCGCGACAGCCTGCTGATCTGGGCCGACGCCATCCATCTCGGCGATCCGCAGATCGAGGACCCGGAGGTCGGCCTGACCTACGACCTCGATCCGGCGCAGGCCGTGCAGAGCCGCCGCGTCCTGCTGGAAGAGGCGGCCCGGCACGGCTGGCTGGTCACCGGCAGCCATGTCAGCCGGACCGGCCGGATCGAAGCGGGCGCGGGCGATCGGGGCTGGCGGTTCGTCGAGGACTGAGATTCCGCGGGCAGCACACGGTGCTGGAACGGCTAAGGTCAGCTTCACCGCCTCCGACCGCTCCGGCGAGACGGTTCGGATCGACGCGGCTTACGTCCAGGAGAAGGTGGGTGCGCTCACCCGGAACGCCGATCTGAGCAAGTTCATCCTGTAGCCGTCGGGGCTGACTCGTCGTGTCACCTCTCCCCGCGCCGCGGAGAGATCCTCCCCCTCCCCTCGCGGGAGGGGGCTGGGGGAGGGGGAGAGTGGAAAGGAGCGAGGCCTCGGAGGTCTTACTTCCCGTTCAGCAGCTCCGGCACGGTCAGCAGGACGAACTCGTTGTCGTCCTGCCGGTCGACGGCGCGGCCGGAGGAGAAGGGCAGGTTGTTGTCGTTGGCGACGATGATGTGGTCGGCATCGACCCGGGCCACGTTCTCGATGGTGACGAAGGGGAAGCTGAGCATGCCGCCACGCCCTCCCTGGCGCGCCTTGTGGTCGGGGTCCTTCATCGCCAGCAGGTCGATCGAGCCGATCTTGCGCAGCACGCCGTCCGCATCGGCCTGGGACAGGTCGACCAGGAAGACGCGCTTCAGCTTGGCGGGGGTGGCGAAGCAATCCGGCTTCGGGTCGCCCTGGCAGGCGCGGGCGGCGTCGCCCTCGCCCTGGTCGCGCTCGATGATCAGGCCGCGGGTGCCGCCGATCAGGTTGAAGTCGCCGATCGAGTTGCCGTTGGCCTCGAGCCGGTACTTCCAGCTCTTGCCGGTGAATTTCTTCGACGCGACGTCGAACTCGAAGATGCGCAGCAGCTCATGGCCCTGGGCGTCGGTTTCCGGCGCGCCCTTGGCCGCATCCCACAGCCCGCCTTCCAGCAGCGGGTACAGGGTCTTGCCGTCCTCGGAGGCGGCCATGCCCTCGAAGCCCTTGCTGCGCCGCGATTCGAAGGCGACCGGGCCAGGGGCGCCCGGCATGGTGATGTAGGGGTTGTCGGGCGACCGCACCGGCTTGCCGTCGGCCACCGTGTCGACCACGGTCAGCACCCGGCCGGCGGCGTCGGTCTCGATCAGGAACGGCCCCAGCTCGTCGCCGAACCAGAAATGGTCGCCGACCGGCTGGATCGATTCGATGTCGAAATCGGCGCCGGTGAGATAGCGCTCCCTGGTCGGCTCGGTGACGATCCGGAACGGGACCTTCTTGTCCGGGTCGCTCAGGAACAGGGTGTTCAGCACCGCGACCCGGCCGGTCTGCCAGTCCGGCTTTATCCGGTGCACCATCAGCATCGCGTCCGCGGAATTGGCCTTGGACCCGAAGCCGTTGTCGGTCAGCACGACATATTCGCCGTTGCCGAGCGGCTTGATGCCGCTGAAGCCCTGCACCGCCTGGCCGACGAAGGGGAAGGTCAGCCCGGTCTCGCGCACGGCGTTGCCGGAGCCGGTGGTGCCCATGACGCTGAACGGCCGGTCGATGCGGGCCAGGGTCGGGCCGGCGAACTTGCCCGAAGTGGCGAACATCGCCGGGGCATCGGCCGGCGGCACGGCGAAGGTCATCGCCGGCAGCACGGCATGGCCAGCCACCACCGCAGGGTAGGCGGCCGGGGCCGGGGCGTCGCCCGCCAGGGCACCGGCGGCGGACAAGGCGATGGCTAGGGCGGCCAGCGAAGCGGCGGCACGACGGAACGGATGCATGGGGTCCCCCTTCTCGATCTCGAAAGCGGCGAGAGAGTGGGGACGGGCGATGACGGCTGGATGACGGGCACGTGAAACTCTCGCGTCGGCGGCGTCAGCCCGTGGGATCAGGCCGCCTCGGCCCCTTCCGTCATCCGTACCACCAGCCGGTCGACCGCCGCTTCGGCCGCGCGCATCGAGGCTTCGATCCGCTCATCGGCGAATTCGTCGTATTCGGCGGCGATGGCGATGGCGTCGGTGATGCCGATATAGCGGAACACCGTGCGCAGATGCGGCTCGACATGGTTGAGGGCTTCCAGCCTCTCCCCCGGCCCGTAGCCCCAGTCGCCGCGGGCGCCGAGCGTGACCAGCCGCTTGCCGGCCAGCATCGGCCAGTAGGGTTCGCCCGGGCGGCTGCGGTCGAAGCCGAAGGTGCGGCCGACCCGGACGATGTTGTCGACCCAGGCCTTCATCCCCGCCGGCAGGCCGAAATTGTACATCGGCACCCCGGCCACGATCAGGTCGGCGCGCTCCAGCTCATCCACCAGCGCGTCGCTGACCGCGAGCGCGGCGCGCATCTCGTCGGTCCGGCGCTCGGGCTTGGTGAAGGCCGCAGCGATCCAGGCTTCGGTGACGGGCGGCGGCGGCGCCAAGCCGACATCGCGGCGGATCACCGTGTCGTGCGGGCGCCGGGCCAGCCAGCCCTCGACGAAGCGGGCCGACAGGCGGCGGCTGTGCGAGCGGCCGAGGCGGGCGCTGGCATCGATGTGCAGGATCGTGGTCATGGTGCGAACTCCGGACTGTCTTCGCCCCAGGAAATGTGCGCTTTGCGGCTTGCCGGCAAAGGCGAATCCCTCATCTTATGACTGAGGCGAATTCATCCGTTGGAGAGGCCATGCGCCGCCTGCCGCCGCTCGCCGCCCTGCGCGCCTTCGAGGCGGCGGCCCGCCATCTCAGCTTCAAGCGCGCGGCCGAGGAGCTGCTGGTGACCTCGACCGCGGTCAGCCATCAGATCCGGCTGCTGGAGGAGACGCTCGGCCTGCGGCTGTTCGAGCGGCGGACCCGGCAGGTGGCGATGACCGATGCGGCCCAGCGCCTGTATCCGGTGCTGCGCGACGGCTTCGACGCCTTCGCCCGCACTCTCGACGGGCTGTCGGCCGAGGCCCGGCCCCGCGCGGTCACCCTGACCGCCACCCGCGCCTTCACCGCCCGGCGGCTGGTGCCGCGGATGGCGTCGCTGCAGCAGCGCCGGCCGGACATCGTGCTGCGCCTGCTGGCCGCCGACGAGCCGGTGGACCTGGCCGCCGGCACCGCCGACCTGGCCATCCGCTATGGCAGCGGCCTCTATCCCGGCCTGCGGTCGCAGCCGCTGGGCACCGACCGGATGGCGCCGGTGGCGCATCCCAGCCTGGGGCTGACCGCGCCGGAGCAGCTGGCCGGCCACCGCCTGGTGCATTTCGAATGGCGCGTCGCCCATCCGGACAAGCCGAGCTGGCCGCGCTGGTTCGCGGCGGCCGGGCTGCCCGAGCCATCGGCCGGCGCGCTGCATTGCAGCGACGAGAGCCACGCCATCCAGGCGGTGGCGGCCGGGCACGGCGTCGGCCTGCTGAGCCTGACCCTGGTGGCGGAGGAGCTGGCCAACGGCACCCTGGTGCAACCCTTCGGCCCGGCGATCGAGGGCATGGGCTTCCACCTGCTGCGCCGCCCAAGGGTCGAAAGCGAAGCGGTGGCGGCGGTGCGGGAGTGGGTGCTGGCGGAGTTCGGGACGACGAACCTGATGAACTGAACAGTCACCTTGCCGTTGGCAGCAGCACACGCCATATTTTTCGGATCTGGCACATCTTGGAGTTACGCCATGACTGTCGTTCGAGCCAAAGTTTCCGAGTCTGGACGCCTGAGCATCCCGGCGGAACTGCGCCGGGCCGTGGGCCTGGAACATGGCGGCGACGTCGTGGTCGAACTCGACGGCCGCGAGATCCGGATCCGAACGGTGGCTGAGGCGGTGGCTCAGGCCCAGGCCCTCAGCCGGCAGCTGCTTGGAGATCGGCTGGGGGAAGCCTCGGTGGACAACTTTCTGGCCGAGCGGCGGCGGGAGGCCGAGCGGGAATGACCACGACGGTCATCGACGCCTCCGCCATCCTGGCCCTGTTGCTGAACGAGCCCGGCGCGCAGAAGGTCGCGGCGGTCCTGGCGGATTCGGTGGTGACGACGGTCAACCTCTCGGAGGTCGTCAGCTACTACGCCCGCAGCCGCGCCGATAAGGCCGGCATCCGGCAAATGCTCGACGCGTTGCCCTGCGAGCGCATCCCCTTCGACGAGGATCTCGCCTATGCCACGGGCCTGCTGCTGCCTTTGACCCGGGCGGCGGGCCTGTCGTTGGGTGACCGGGCCTGCCTCGCCCTGGCGAAACGGCTAGGGGTCCCGGCGGTCACCGCGGATCGGCCCTGGCAGGACATCGCCGGCGCGGTGGGCGTCACCATCGACCTGATCCGCTGAGCGCCTACCCCTCCCGCCGCTTCTTCAGGATGACGTAGAGCGCGCCGGAGCCGCCATCCCTCGGATGGGCGGGGGTGACGGCGAGGATCTTGGCGCGCAGCGGCGCCTCGTTGAGCCAGACCGGCACATTCGCCCGCAGCACGCTGTCGCCGTTGGAGAAGCTGCCCTTGCCGGTGATCACCAGCAGCGTCTTCTTGCCCGCCCGCTGGGCCGCGGCGACGAAGCCGATCAGCGCGTCATGCGCCTCGATCTGGCGCATGCCGTGCAGGTCGAGCCGGCCCTCGATCTCCTGCTTGCCGCGGCGGAGGCGGTCGGCGCGGTGGCCGTCGATGCCGGTGAGGTCGCCGGAGCGCAGCCGCTTCGGCGGTGCCGCGGCCGGGTTCGGCTTCGGCGCCGCGGCCGCCGGCGTGCGGGCCGATGGCGGAGCGGGCTTAGGCTGCGGCGGTGGCGCCGCCTCGGGC
>NZ_JBFRHF010000024.1:0-131666 GCF_052115705.1 Inquilinus sp. 2KB_23
GGCCTGCGAAGCTCTTTCGAGGATCCCGGAGCTCCTCCAGCACTGTCCCGTCCGCGGCTTCCAGGGCCACCCGCCCGGGCTCGAATTCGGAATGGCGGTGCCCGGCGCCGAACGGCGCATGGGAGGCCCATTCCCTGCGCAGGTCCACCGTGACCGTGGTGCGTTCGAGGGTCTGCGGCTGCCCCTTCAACGGCCACAGCACCCCTCCCTGCTGAAGATCAGCCGACAGCCGTTCAAACTGCCGCCAACGCTGCAATCCCCCATGGGCTTCGATCGCGAGTTCCCTGAGCTTTGTCATGGCATGCTCCTCCTGCAGTGGCCGAGAAAGTCCGGCCTGTGCCGCCTGGAGGCTAGGGGCCCGGCAAGCACCCGCGAACGTCGTAGATGCCTTGTTTCCGGCCACCGAGTTTACCAGCTCGCTCAGCTTCGCGTCCGAAGCGCACCATTTCAGGCCATTGCCGAGACTTCTCTAAACCGGACGCAGCCCAAGCTGGCCGGAAGAGGCCCTGCTTGGCCAGCCCAGCGGCCTGAAGAGCTCCCGAAACCGGCCATCGACTTTAGCTCCGCGAAGCGGACGTAACCGCGAGCGGTTCAGTGCGGTTCGCGGGAGACAAGAGCCGTTTCGCCCGGTATCCACTTCGGCCGATACAGCCTCAGGCGAAGGCCCGACGACGCACCACGAAGCTCGCGTCAGCGATGGCTTGGTCGGCCGCCTCCGACCGGCCGGCGAAGGCGTCGAGGATGGGCAAGTCGCCGCGGCTGCCCGCCTCACGGATCAGCTCCGCGAGGACGATGGCGGACTGTCCTCCGAACGTTCCGCCCGCCCACTTGACCGCGGTTTTGAGCACCTGGGGCCAGGTCAGCCCGGTCTCGACGATGGCTTGATCTCGTGATCCAAGCGGCAACGTTGGCCGGTTCGGAAGATGCCCGCTCCTGAGACCTCGATGCGATGGTATCGTGTGGCGATAGACGCGCGCAGAGCATCTCGCCTTGGATCGCCTCCGGCCCTTCCCCCCGGCCTGCCGTCGTCGCGTTGGCGCCGATATCGTTGAAAAAGTCCCCAACGACCGCTTGGGACGCAAAATCAAGCCAAGCCTGTTGCTGATCTGGTCGTCATTTGGCATTTTTCGGCGCACTACCCATTCGTTTTCAGGTCTTTTGTTGCGCGCGGAAATGACCTTCTGACTTTTCAACGATATCCGCCAAAAGCGGACATAGCGCTCACCGCCCGGGAGCGGACATTCTCGTGTCAGGCGGAACTCAGCCGAAGCTCTGAAACTAGATTTCAGAAATATTACTAGATTAAATAAATTACTACATGATTCAATGTAGTATTTGAGAATATTTGTTGATTTAATTTAATAAACATCGACCACCAACAATTCATCCTAATAGACGAATATTTTCCCTTGTCATATGTCGGTCGAAATGGCACATCTTCTCAGACAGACGCCGGCGTCACATGAAGTGAACGCTGTCGAAACTCAGAGCTTCCACATAAGTCGCTGACAAGGCGAATTCTACTTTATCGTCAAGAGTGGCCCTCTGGCATTGAGGATCGGGAGGGGTATTGTGTTAACGCAATTTAAAGGGAACGTTCCCGGCCCATCGTTTGCAGCTGGGACGCTGTTTGATCTGGGTCAGCCCATCCCCTGGGGGGCCGTCCCCGAACGGATGCATGCCTGGACCATTCGCCGTGAAAATCATGGCTTGCCCCCGACCGCCTTCCAGCGGGAAGTCGTCAATGTCCCGACGATCGGCCCGGATGAGGTTCTCGTCCTGGTGATGGCCGCCGGCGTCAACTACAACGGCGTCTGGGCGGCGCTCGGCCATCCGGTGTCGCCGCTGGACTTCCACGACCATCCCTTTCACATCGCGGGCTCGGACGCGTCCGGGATCGTCTGGGCGGTCGGGTCGAATGTCCGCAACTGGCGCGTCGGCGACGAGGTCGTAGCCCATTGCTGCCAAGTCGCCGGCGACGACGAGGAATGCAACGGCGGCGACCCAATGCTGTCGCCGAGTCAGCGCATCTGGGGTTACGAGACCTCCTACGGCGCCTTCGCCCAGTTCACCCGCGTCCAGGCGGTTCAGCTTCTGCCGAAGCCGCGGCATCTGAGCTGGGAAGCCAGCGCCTGCTATACGCTGGTGCTGGCGACCGCATACCGAATGCTGTTTGGGCATGCGCCCCATGTCCTCGGCCCCGGCAGGACTGTGCTGGTCTGGGGCGCGGCGGGCGGCCTCGGCTCGATGGCGATCCAGCTGGCGGCGATCGTCGGGGCACGGCCGATCGCCGTGGTCTCCGACGAGGCGAAGGCTGCGCACGCCCGCAGGCTGGGCGCGGCGGCGACGATCAACCGGTCGCAATTCGACTGCTGGGGGACGCCACCGCCGATCGGCTCGGCCGGCCACGCGGCGTATCTGGACAAGGTGAAGGCCTTCGGGCGGGCGGTGCGCCAGGCGGCCGGACCGACCGGCGAGGTCGACATCGTCTTCGAGCATCCGGGGCGGGACACCTTCGCGGTCTCCAGCTTCCTGGTGAAACGCGGCGGCATGGTGGTGTTCTGCGCGGCGACCAGCGGCTATGACCTGACCTTCGATGCCCGCTATGTGTGGATGCGGCAGAAGCGGATCCAAGGCAGCCATTTCGCCAATCTGAAACAGGCGGCCGAAGCCAACCGGCTCGTCATGGCCGGGCGCATCGACCCATGCCTATCGGAGCTGTTTCCCTGGGACCAGCTGCCGGAGGCCCATGCCAGGATGCTGCGCAACCAGCATCCCCCCGGCAACATGGCGGTGCTGGTGCATTCGGGCCGCGCGGGCGAGGGATGCCGGCTGGAATGACCTGAGACCGCCCGGCGGCAGCTCGCCCGCACTCACGGATTGGACCTGAGCCCGCACGTCATCTGGATGCGGGCCACCCCGATGCCGCGCCCTTCGGGCGCGCAAGGAGACCTCGATGGCGACGGACCCGCTGGCGAAGGCCGATGACCGCTGTTTCTCGGACATTCTCGCCCAAAGAGCTGCGGCCCATCCGGCCAAGGACGCGCTGGTCGTGGTCGGCACCGATGGCACCGAGAAGCTGCGGCTGAGCTATGGTAAGCTCGGCGCGCAGGTCGACCGATATGCGGCCGGGCTGATCGAACGAGGCCTGGCGGGGCAGCGGGCGCTGATGCTGTTCGAGCCCGGCGTCGGCTTCGTCGTGGCCTTCATGGCCTGCCTGCGGGCGGGCGTGACCGCCCTGCCCTGCCACCTGGCCAAGCCGGGCCGGTCCACCTGGGACCGGCTGATCGCCATCGTGCAGGATTCCGACGCCGCCTGCATCCTGACGGAAGAGGCGTCGATACCGAAGCTTACCGGCTGGTTCGCCGACAGTCCGGAGCTGTCGTCGCTGCCGATGCTCTCGCCGGGCGATCTCGATGCCGATCCCGCCGGCATCGGCCGGCAGCGGCCGTCGGCCGACACCCCCGCCTTCCTGCAATACACCTCCGGGTCGACCGGCATCCCCAAGGGCACAGTCGTGACCTTCGGCAACCTGATCGCCAATGCGGCGGTGATCGGCCCTCATTGCGGCTTCGATTTCGACACGATCGTCGTCTGCTGGCTGCCGCCCTATCACGACCTCGGGCTGATCGGGAACATCCTGCAATCGCTGCTGGACGGGGCGCTGTGCGTGCTTCTGCCGCCGGTGTCGCTGGTCCAGAATCCGCGGCGATGGCTCGAGACCATCAGCCGCTACCGGGCCACGATCAGCATGGCGCCGAACTTCGCCTATGAGCTCTGCGTCCGCCGGATCCTGCCCGAGAAGCGGCACGGGCTCGACCTGTCGAGCTGGAGATCCGCCGTCAACGCCGCCGAGCCGATCCGGGCCTCGACCATCGACGGCTTCGTCGAGGCCTATCGGGACCATGGCTTCCGCGAGGAAACATTCCGGCCGGTCTACGGCTTGGCGGAGGCGACGCTGATGGTCTCGGTCGGGGACCTCGACCGGCCAGCCCGGAGGCTCTCGGTGAACGCCTCCGCCGTGGACGCCGGCCGGATCGTCCCGGCCTCGGGCGCGGGATCCCGCCTCATCATCAGCTCGGGCAAGGTCCGGGCGCCGCAGCAGGTCGCGATCGTCGACCCCGACAGCCACCGGCTCTGCGCCGGGGGAGCGATCGGCGAGGTGTGGGTGGCGGGTCCCTGCGTCGCGAGCGGCTACTGGCGACGCCCCGAAGTCTCGGCCCAGACATTCGGCGCACGTCTGGCAGATGGGCTGGGACCGTTTCTGCGGACCGGGGACCTCGGCATCGTCATCGACGACGAGCTCTACATCACCGGCCGGATCAAGGAGGTCATGATCGTCCGCGGCCGGAACCTCTACCCGCAGGACATCGAGGCCACCGTGCAGAGCGCGCATGACGCCTTCAAGCCCGCGGGGGGGGCGGTGTTCTCGATCGACCGCGAGGATGGAGAGATGATCGTCGTGGTCCAGGAGATCGAGCGGTCCTGGCTGGCGACGGCAAACCGCGACGAGCTGGTGGCCCGGATCCGCGACGCCGTCTTCCAGGAGCATGAGGTGGCGGTGGCCGAGGTGGTGCTGACCAAGCCCGAGACGGTGCCGAAGACCTCGGCCGGCAAGATCCAGCGCGTGCTTTGCCGCGATCTCTACCTGCGCGGCGAGCTGGAGCGAGCGATCCAGGGCCGGTCGGTCAAAGCCGGGCCGCTCGCGATCCGTCCGAACGACGACGCCGCGACCCCGTCTCCCGCACCGGCGGACTCGGCCGGGACCATTGTGGCGCTGGTCGCACGATGGGCTGCCGGCCGGGAGCTGCAGCTCCCTCCGGCCGGCCGGACCTTCGCCGAGGCTGGCTTCGATTCCGTCAGCGCCGTCGAACTGACCCATTTCCTCGAGACCGAGCTGGGGCTCGAACTCGACCAGACCCTGCTATGGACCTGCACCACGATCGAGGCCCTGTCCCGCCATCTGGCGGTGCTGCGGGGCCCCGGCGCCCTGGCCGCCGTGTCCGCACCGGCGGAGCCGATCGCGGAATCGGCCAACTGGTAACGGGACCGGAAAATGCAAGCTGAACGGGAGGCGAGGCCGATGGACACCCAGCCGGCCCGCGGCGGTCCGGTCGACCCGATCGCGATCATCGGCATGGCGTTCCGGCTGCCGGGCGGCAACGACACGCCATCCGGGTTCTGGGACTTCATCCGGTCGGCGCAGGTCGCCATCCGCGACACGCCGCCCGATCGCTTCGACATCGACGCCTGGCATTCGCCGGACCCCGACCGGTCGGGGACGACCTATTCTAGGCGGGCGGGCTATGTCGACGATCCCTACGGCTTCGATCCGGAGTTCTTCCGCATCTCTCAGGCCGAGGCGCTGGAGATGGACCCGCAGCAGCGCTGGATGCTGCAGCTGTGCTGGAGCGCGCTGGAACATGCCGGGATTGTGCCGTCGAGCCTGCGCGGGCAGCGCGTCGGCCTATTCCTGACGGCCGGCGACGTCGACTATGCGCGCCGGACGGTCGCGTCGGGCGACCCGCACCGCATCACTGCCTGGGGCAAGCTCGGCGCCAACCGCGCGGTCGGCGTCGGCCGGGTCGCCTACACGCTCGGGCTGCAGGGCCCGGCGATCTTCCTGGATTCGACCTGCTCCTCCTCGCTCGTAGCGGTGCATCTGGCGGCGCAGAGCCTGCGCTGTGGCGATTGCGACCTGGCGATCGCCGGCGGCACCAACCTGATCCTGGGGCCCGAAGAAACGATCGGCTTCGCCCGGCTGCAGGCGATGTCGCGGACCGACACCTGCCGCACCTTCGACGCCAAGGCCGACGGCTACATCCGCGGCGAGGGCGGCGCCGTGGTCGTGCTGAAGCGGGCCGGCGAGGCGATGGCCGACAAGGATCGGATCGAGGCGCTGCTGGTCGGATCGGCAGTGAACAACGATGGCGCCAGCAACGGGCTGACGGCCCCGAACGGCGCGGCCCAGGAGGCCGTGATCCGCCAGGCGCTGGCCCAGGCCGGCGCGGGCCCGGAGGATGTCGCCTATGTCGAGGCCCACGGCACCGGCACGCCGCTGGGCGACCCGATCGAGCTTTCGGCCCTGCGGAACGCTTACACTAGCGGCGTGGCGCGGCGGTCGCCGCTGCTGCTGGGCGGGTTGAAGTCCCAGGTCGGCCATCTCGAGGGGGCGGCGGGCATCGCCGGGCTGATCAAGGCGATCCTGGTGCTGCGCCATCGCCATGCGCCGGCCCAGGCCGGGTTCGACACCCCCAACCCACGGTTCCGCTGGGACGGGGCCGGGATGGAGGTGCCGCGGACTGGCCGCGACCTGCCGGCTGAGGGCGGCCTAGTGGCGGTCAGTTCCTTCGGCATCAGCGGCACCAACGCCCATGCCGTGCTGGCGCCGGCGCCGGGGGCGAAATTGGCCCGGCAGCCGGACCGGATGCGCGTCCTGACGCTCTCGGCGCGGTCGCCGGCAGCCCTGGGCAGGCTCGCGGCGGCTTATGACGAGCCGCTCGGCCCGTCCGGACCGGGATTGCGGGATCTCTGCTACACGGCAAGCGTGCGGCGTGAGCACTGGGACCGGCGGCTGGCCCTGGTGGGCGCCTCGCGCGAGGACATGGCGGCGGCGCGGCGCGAGCATGCGGCCGGCGTGCCCTCTGGCCGCTGGCATGCCGGCACGGCCGCGCCGAGGAGCCGTCTAGTGTTTCTGTTTCCCGGCCAGGGCGGGTGGCGGCCCGGCGTGGGGGGAGGGCTGTATCGGGATAATCCGATCTTCCGGTCGGCCGTCGACGACTGCTTGGCGCGCCTCGCGCCGGGCACGGCAGCTGAGGTGCAGCGCGCCATCCTCGACCGCGACCTCAGCCGCGCCCACCATGATCCCGGGCAACTGGCGCATTTCGTCGTGCTGCACTCGCTGGCCCGCACCTGGATCAGGCTCGGCGTCAGCCCCGACATGGTGATCGGCCACTCGCTGGGCGAGCATGCGGCGGCGGTCATCGCCGGCGTGATGTCGCTCGATCACGGGCTCAAGGCCGTGGAAACCCGCGGCCGGCTGTTCGAGACCCTGCGGCCGCACGGCGCCATGCTGGCCGTGGCCGCCGGCGCCGAATGGCTGGAGACGGTGTTCGCGTTCGGCACCGATCTGTTCGTCGCCGCGATCAATGGGCCGGAGCAGACGGTGCTGAGCGGCACGACCGCCGCCGTCGCCGAGGCCGAGCGGGCGCTTCTGGAGCAAAGCATCCGGGTGTCGCGGGTCCCGACCTACGACACCCCCGGCCATTCGCCGCTGCTGGCGCCGATCCTGGCGCCGTTCCGCGACGCCCTGGCCGCGATCCGGCTCCAGCCGCCCGGGATGGAGATGATCTCGACGGTCACCGGGCGCCGCGCCGGAGACGAGATCGCCACGGCCGATTACTGGGTCGACATGGTCGAGCGGCCGGTGCGGTTCCGCGCGGCGCTCGACACCGTCGCCAGGGATGGCGTCACCTTCCTCGAGGTTGGACCGGGCAAGGCCCTTTCCAACCTGGCGAAGGCGGCCTCCGGCGACTGGACTCGGGCGATCTCCTCGCTCTGCGACGGCCCGGGCGGCGACGAAAATCCGGAGCCCGACGGTCTGGTCCATGCCTGCGCGCGCCTGTACTGCGCCGGCCATTCGCCGGATTGGACGCGCCTCTACGGCACCCCGCCCGCCCCCGTCGAGGCGCCGACCTACGCCTTCGACCTGAAGCATATCGAGCTGCCGGCAGTGGAACTGCGGCCACGTGGCGATCGCCTGCAGCCGGTGCCGCGCGGCGCGGCTGACGACGAGGACGCGGATGCGTCTGCCGCTTCGGTGACTGCGCCGGTCGACGGCATCCTTGCCGCGGTCGCCGATATCGCCCGCCCCGTCATCGGAGACGCGGCCGACGGGGATGCCGACGCGGCCCTGGTGACCCTCGGCCTCGACTCGCTGGCCTTGACCGCGATCCGGGGCCGCCTGCAGCAGGCCTTCGGACGGGTGGTGCCGATGGCCTGGTTCGCCGCCGGCGCCTCGCTGCGCAGCCTCGCCGCCTATTATTCGGACGGGGCCGTCCCGGCACCGGCCCAGGCGGCGCCTGCACAGGCCCCCGTCACGCCGATATCGCCGGTCCGGCGGACAGGCCCGTCAGGCCACCTGCTCACGCTGCGGGACGGCCCGGGGCCGCTGGTGGCGCTGGTCCATCCGGTTGGCGGCGACGTGCTGTGCTACGGCGAGCTGGCGGCCGCATGGCCCGGTGACGCCCGGATCATCGGCGTCCGGCACCCGGAGGCCGAGGCGGGCGATGTCCGCTATCGCCCCCATGCCGAGCTGGCGACGCTGTACCGCGGGGCCGTCCTCGCCGCCGCCGGCAGGGTTCCGGACGTCGTCGGCGGCTGGTCCTTCGGCGGGGCCGTTGCCCAGGAGATGACGGCCCAGTGGGAGGAGGACGGCACGCCGGTCGCCGCCCTGCTGGCCATCGACAGTCCCCTGCCGGACGGTGTCCATGCCCGCCGGCTCCGCCGCTTGGTCGACAGCGCCGGCGGGGGCGAGGATGATGGCCTCCTGGATCGGATGGTCGCCGATCCCGAATTCGAGGCGGTGTTCGACGAGCAGCACGGCCTCGGCCGGTTCCGCGCCATCGCCGATTCCGCCACCGTGGAGCGCGTGTTCCGGATCCATGCCGCGAACGCCGCCGCGCTGGCCGGACATCGGCCGAGGCCAGTTCGCGCGCCTCTCCACTACGCGCTCGCCCTCCGCGGCGGGAACGCCCGGACCTCCGAGGAGGCCGCCGGATCCCTGGCAACGCTCTGCGCCGGGCCGCTGCGGATCCTGGGCTTCGACTGCGACCATTTCTCGATCATGCGATCCCCGGCTGTCGAGGCCGTGGCCGGCTTCCTCGGCGCGGCGGCGAGGCTGATGGCGCAGCCCGTGCCCCTGGTGGCTGAATGATTCGCGAGGACAGATGAATGCAGACATTCCAGGATGCGGCGGCGCCCCATCTCGGGTTCGGCGGGCTCGATGTCGACCTAACGGAGGAGGAGCGCGATCTCCAGCGGAAGATCCGGCGATTCGCGATCGGCGTGATGCGCCCGACCGCCGCCAGGCTGGACCCGATGGCGGCAGCGGATGTGATTGGCCAGGACTCGCCGCTCTGGGACTGCCTGGCGCGCTTCGACGATCTCGGCATCAACCCGGCCTGGCTGGCGACGCTCGGGACCCAGCGCCTGACGCGCATCCTGCCGCTCGTCTTCGAGGAGCTCGCCTATGGCGACGCCGGGCTTGCCGTCGCGGCCTTCACCTCAAAGATGGCCGGAGCGACAGCCGCGGCCACAGGCGACCCGGAGTTGATCGAGCGCTTCACCCCTCTGCGTGGCTGCTGGATCGCGATCCTGGCGGATAGAGGATCCGACGCCATCGACCATGTCGGGTTCGAACTGGCAAAAGGCAGCCGGCAGTCGGAGGGCAGCCTGCGCGCCGTGATGCGCGGGTCGGAGGTGATCCTGAACGGGGTGTCCTCCGACTGGATCTCCTGCGCCCCGATCGCCGAATGCGCCCTGATCCATTGTCCCGCGGATTACGGCAGCGGCATCGCCCGGCTCGATGGCGGGGTTTCCGGCATCGCCCTGCTGGTCCCGTTTGATTTGCCGGGGATCGAGCGCGGACCTCCTGTCGAGAAGATCGGTCAGCGCACACTGCCGACCGGAAACGTCCGGTTCAGCGATGTCCGCGTCCCGGTCCGCTACGTCATCCGAAGCCAGGACAGGTTCTATGCCTCGTTCGCCGGCACGCACACCTCCGGGGCCATGAACGTCGCCGCCATCGCCACCGGCGTCGCGAAGGCCGCGTTCGATTGCGCCCTGCGCTATGCCCGGTCGCGCGAGCAGGGCGGCGCGACACTGATCGCGCATCAGCATGTCAGATGGCGGCTGTGGGAGATGTGGCGGAAGCTCGAGCTCTGCCGCGCCTCCGTCCGCCGCGGCGTGGCCTACAATCTCTCGCAGGAGGGGCCGCACCTTCTCGCCTCCATCACCGCCAAGACCACCGCGACCCAGACCGCGTTCGAAGTAGCGACGGAGGCGATCCAGATCTTCGGCGCTAACGGATTGTCGCGGGACCATGTCGTCGAGCGGCTGTTGCGGGACATCACGGTCTGCCTGATCCAGGGCGGCGAGAACCACTCCCTCGGCCTTCAGGGCGGGAACTGGCTGCTGCGTTCGCTGAATGGCGAGGGTATGGAGAGTCTGGCGCTCGGCCCGACCGGCTGATGAGGCAGACGCCGGACTGCGAGGAGCTCCCTTCGGTTTCGGAACGAACGCCGTCGTTCCACTGCAAGGTCGGCCCCCCGCCTTCCCGACGAACCAGATATGGCTTGAGCGCCGATTCTGTTGAAAAAATCGGAGCGCCATTTCCGCGCGCAACAAAGAGACTAAAAGTAGGCGGCCGGAACACAAAAAGATGCTAGATGGCGGCCGGATCTGCAACAAACTTGCTCGATTTTGCACTCCAAGTAGTCGTTCGGGACTTTTTCAACGATATCCGCCAATAGCGGTCGTCGCGGCGAAGACCCCGAACCGGACATCGCTCAACGCAGCACTTGGCGCTCCAATCCGGCAGCATTTCCCGTTTCGATGGCGCCTGAAGCGGACTGTGTCCGGGCATCTCCGAAGCGGACACCGTTGGGACTGACTGACAGAGACCGATCCGATGTCACTTGCCGGGCTGAAGCTTGGCTAAATAGTCGACGATCGGAGCGACATCCTCCGGCGCCACGGGCGCCTTGTAGGCGTTGATCATCTTGTTCACCTCGGCCTCCCAGGCCGTCTTGGGAAGCGCCGGCTGGTTGAGCACCATGTCGGCGGAGTGACAGGCCAGGCAGTTGTTGTTGATCGCATCTGCCTCGGATCCTCCCGGGAACATCTGGTCGCTGTCGGGAAGGTCGATTGAGACGGATTTCGGTTGGAACGAGTCGGCCGCCTCGACCGTCCAGGCTGCCAAAGCAATCCCCAAGAGACCAGTAGCGAGCGACAGAGTGCGAAGCATGTCCGGACCTCCTCAGACCGCCGTGATCTCGGTGGCTTCGATGACATTGCGCATGAAGCCGGCGGGGTTCCAGTTGGGGGTGTCAGGCTGCGCCTCGCCCTTCGTATTGGTGCAGCGGACTGCGACAGCGTACCTGCCAGGGGACGACGGCGTGAACTCGGCGTTCCACGCGCGGAAGCCATATTGGCCCTGGTCGGCACCGAGCTGTGCCGGCTGCCAGCTCCTGCCGCCGTCAATCGAGACATCCACGGCCAAGACGCCGCAATCGCCGCCGAAGGCGATGCCGCGTAGCTCTGTCGGCTTACCTGCCGGCAGGATGGCATCGGTGGCGATGCTGGTGACGAAAGACCTGGGCACCATGCGGTTGATCGGCACCACCGGCACGCCGGTCTGGCCTGGCTTGATGTCAGCGCGCGGCGTGTCGGGAATGGTGTAGGCGGTCTTGGTCCAGTAGTTGGTGTCGGGCTGGTCGAGCACCTCGATGTCGCTCAGCATCTTGACCCAGTAGGTCGCATACCAGCCCGGCACGACCAGGCGCAGCGGGAAGCCGTTCAGCAGCGGCAACTGCTCCCCGTTCATGGCGTAGGCGATCATCACCTCACCGTCGCGCGCATGGTCGATGGCGAGTGATTTCATGAAGTGCGGCGCGTCATCGACCACCGGCTCGTCCAGGCCACGGAGGCGCACCTGGACAGCGCCCGGCTTGACGCCGGCCCGGTCGAGCACATCCTTCAGCCGCACGCCGGCCCAGAGCGCATTCCCCATGGCGCCGTTCGCCCACTGCGCCCCCGGCACCCGCGGCTGGTAGAATCCGCGGGAGTTGCCGGAACACTGATTGACCGCCGCGAGCTCGACCCGAGGAAAGTTGCGCAGAAGGTCGTTCAGCGACAGGGACAGGGTTTGGTTGACGTGCCCGCGCACCGTAAGGGTGAAGCTGCCGACATCGATCGCCGTCGGGATGACCGCCCAGTGCCAGCGGACATAGAACCGGTCGTTCGGAGTGAACACACCCTGGTCGAAAACCTCCCAGGGTGTCTCGAGAAGTGGCGGCCGGGTCCGCTGCAGGATCATCGATCCCTTCTCGGGAAAGGCGGTCGTGATCGGCCGCTCATCGGGGCCGCCGGGGAGCAGAAGCTTGATCGCCGTCTGCGCCCTGGAAGGGGCAGACAACAGGGCCAACCCACCGAGGCCGGCTGCACCGAGCAATTGGCGACGGCTCAGCCCGGTTCGGGCCTGATCACCCAGCACTGAAGACATCCTTGAGTTCCTTTGCGCGATCGCTGGAGGCCGAGCTGCGAGACGGCTTGGGTATCGTTCACCCCGGCTGCCATCAATGGTCCGCCGATCATCTCGCCGGCAGTCCGATCAATCCAACGGATCGGTTTGATCATTTTGATCGAAAGAGGTGATCGAGATGAGCGGTCGGGCTTGCGCAATTCACACGCAGAGACTGCCCTGCCGACCCGAGGGAAGTCCCTGGAAGACTCGGCGCGAAGTCGTCTGCCCAGCCTCACCAACGTCATGGTCGGATCTCATGATTTGAGCCACCTGATGTCCGGCGCTCACAAATTCAGCAACCGTTGCGTCAGCTCCCGGATCAGGGCGGTGAAGCCCTGATCGTCCGGCCCGGACGCCTGGTCGAGATAGCCGGTGGCGGCAGATTGCGCCTGCCCGTCGAGACAGGCGGCAGCGCGCACCACGATCGGCCTTTTCGCCACGTCGGTGCTGACCGCGCGGCCGCTGCATAAAGACCCAGGCAGCAAATCGGGTGTCGGATTGAAGGCCAGCGCGAGATAAGAGCCACGCTTTGCGGCAGGTCCGACCGCCGGCGTCGGGACCGACACGTAGCGGGTCCGGCCGCCGACAAACATCGCCGTTATGATCTGTGTCACGGTGCCAGCGAATTCCAGCGTTCCAAACGGATTGCCCTGCACCAAGACGGGTATGGTCGCCGCGCCCGAAGTGGGGGCGAACGGGATGAGTGAAATCGGGTCGATGTCGTCCGATACCACCCGTGGCCCGATCGCAAGGGCGGGAGCGGTGACGCAGACGAGAGCGATGGCGGCCGCAATGAGCAACCGTGGGAACGAGAAAGCTGGAAAGCTCATGGCGATATCCTGAGTGCATCGTGAAGACGACGCGATATGGACCTCGCCGACACCGGACCTGCCGAAGGCGTTCTCGGCGGCATCGAATATAGCGGCAACGGCCGCGGCGTCCGCAACGTCGGCCTGGACGGCGATCGCTCCGCCGCCGACGCTCTTGATGCGAGCGACGAGTCCTCTGCCGGGCCGGGATTGCCGACATAGTTGACGACGACCTTGAACCCGTCATGAGCAAGGCGCTGCGCGAACTTGGCTCCGATCCCGCGCGACGAACCGGCGACGATTGCGACCTTCGAGGTTGAAGCCGTCATGGCGGCGCTCTTTCCAAATAGGAGTGGAATTCCGTGTGGTGCGATCCCGTCCGGCGGGCGGCGTGGCGGCTGCGGCCTGCACGGGGCCGCAGCCGCGGCGATCACTTGAGGTGATCGCGGATCCCGTCGCAGATCTGCTGGAGGGCCGCTTCGGTCGACGGAACGTGGCGGAGCGCGTTCAGCAGCACGAAGTCGTGGATCGTGCCGTTGTACCGCACCGCCGCGACGCTGACGCCCGCCTCCTTCAGCTTGCGGGCGTAGGCCTCGCCCTCATCGCGGAGCGGATCGTTCTCGGCGGTGATCACCAGGGCCGGGGGCAGGCCCTTGAGCTCCTCCGCCGCGGCGCGCAGCGGCGAGACATACGGGTTGTCGCGCGTCTTGGCGTCGGGCGCATAGAGGCTCCAGCCGTATTCCATGAAGGCCCGCGCCAGGAACCGGTCGGTCCCGTAGCTGTGATAGGACTCGGTATCGACGCTGGCATCGGTGGCCGGGATCAGCAGTGCCTGGTAATTGATCTTCGGGCCGTTGCGGTCCTTGGCCATCATGGCGATGGCGGCGGCCATGTTGCCGCCGACCGAGTTGCCGGCCACTGCGATCCGGCTGCCGTCGGCGCCAAATTCGCCCGCATGCGCGGCCACCCACGTCAGAGCCGCGTAGGATTCCTCGAGTTGGGTCGGGAACCTGGCTTCCGGCAGCGGGGTGTACTCGACGAACACGCCCACCTGTCCGCTGCCGACAACGAGATCGCGGAGCAGGCGCTGATGGTTGGCGAAGTTGCCGACGATCCACACGCCGCCATGGATGAACAGCAGCACGCCCGGCTTACCGGAGACGTGCTCGGGCTTCATGACGTAGATCTTCACGCTGCGGCCGTCCTGCGTGATCGTCCGCTCGGTGGTGGTGACGCCCGACACGTCTACCGGCGTCTGGCTCTGCAGCGCCGTCAGGATCTCCTGCGGCTTCGGCTGCGGCAGTTCCCAGAACGGGCTGCTGTCCTTGTTGATCTCGGCCAGGAATGATCGGACCTGGGGATCGATGCGCGGATCGGTGGCGGCATCCGGGGCGGCTGCGGCGGTCTGGCTCATGAGGCTTGCTCCGATGATGAGGGCTGCGAGTTTCGGCATGGGCGGCATGGGATTCTGTCCGATTGCTCGTCTGAGGTGGGCGCGGTAGCGCTGCCGTCATCGGCGCGCGATGGACTCTGAAGGGCCGAAGCTAGGCAGCGATCCCGATCTGCGTCTTTCCCCGGCCTGCTAAGCTCTTGACCGCGCTTGCTGTCGGCTCGGGAAGATCCGGGACAATGATCGGCGGAGTGCAGGGGGAGCCGGCAATAAGGCCGAATGCTCCGCCCTATACTTTGGTATGCCAGCTCCCATCGCATGTCCGATCAGCTGGGCGGGCTCGCTTCGCAATCCTTGCGAGGTCACTGCAATGAGCCCGCTACCAATAGGCCGATGCCGTGATTCCGAGTCCGCACGGCCACCCATACCATGCAAAAGTGAGTTCATGGTCGCGAGCCGTGCTACCTCAGCTTTGGACTGAGATACCGGTAATCTCCTCGCTTCTGCGCCAAAGCTCTTCGGCAGCTTTCGGGTCGACCGCATAGGCTTGGACGCCGGCGCCGCGATTGGCACGATCTTCAGTCAGAGCGAAGGAGCCGCCCTCCGGGAGCACGGGCGTGATGTCGGAATCGGCGCAGTACACACCGCCTTTGCCGTCGAGTTGCGGGCTAACCGCGCACCAGACGTGGGTGGCCGCTCCCTGCGGCACCGATTTCAGGTCGCGGCTCAGATCGATGACCGGCCGATCATTCTCGTCGACGAACCCGGTCTTTTTCAGCATTTCCACCCCGACATGCGTGCCGAGATTCGTTCCTGCGATCCCGCCGGGATGGAGCGCGAACGCGCGAATGCCCTCGTCCTTGCCTCGCCGGTCGAGGCCGACCGTGAAGAGGATGTTGGCGGTCTTCGACTGACCATAGGCCTCGAAAGGGTCATAGGCGCGGCGCTCGAAATTGATGTCGTCGAAAACCACCGGCGAGAAGCGATGCCCCGCGGACGAGACTGAGACGACGCGCGCGCCACCGGCCCGCCGAAGCGCCGGCCAGAGCCGCAGGGTCAGTCGAAAATGGCCAAGGTGGTTGGTAGCAAACTGCAGCTCATTGCCTTGCGCATCGCGCTTGAGCTCGGGCAGCGCCATGATGCCGGCGTTGTTGATGAGCAGGTGAAGCGGCAGACCCGATTCGACAAAATCGCGTGCGAAGTCATCGATTGATTGCGGATCGGTGAGGTCCATCGGCTGAACCTCCATCCCGCCACCTATTTTCGCGATGGCCTTGCGCGCCCGCTCGACATCACGCGCCGGCACGATCACCCGCCCGCCGGCGGAAGCAAGTGTGCGCGCAGTTTCGAGCCCAACGCCCGAATAGCCGCCCGTCACGATCGCCACACGACCTACAAGGTTGATGCCCCTGATAACGTCCACGGTCGTCGAAGCCCGGTCAAACTCGCTGTTGATCGATGCCTGTGCTGTGCTCATTTGCGATACATCCGCTGGTTCTGGAGATAAGCATAAGCCAGCGATGTCGAACGATTAATGCTCTATCGTACGAGAATCATGAGGGATCGTTCAAACTCCGATCCGTATGGCGACGAGTAAGCCGGCCATCGGTGTCAAACTTCGCCGGGGTGTCATGAGCCGTGGCCAGCAGGTTGCGACTAAGCCGGAGACCCCGACGGTGCCGGCACGGTTCGCCCATCCACGGTCATGCCGGGAAAGCCGAGCATCGGGGCGAGCGTCGCGTTATTCTCGGCGGGAAAGTTCAGCTTCGGCTTTGAAACGTCGTCGAGCGTCTTGATCTGCTCCACCGACAGCGTGAGGTCGATGGAATCCAGGTTGGCGAGGAGTTGATCGACACGCCTCGCGCCCACGAGCGTCGAACTCACGCCCGTCCGCGACCGGACCCAGGCCAGCGCGACCGATGCCGAGCTTACGCCCACGTCCGAAGCGACGGCCGCGACCGCCTCGATGACGTCGTAGTCGGCTTCGCTAGGCACGCCCACCAAGCCCGTCCGCTTGGTATCGACATCGCCGCTATTCCCGCGTTTGAACTTGCCGCTCAGGAACCCGCTCTTCAAAGGCGACCAGGGCATGATGCCCATTCCCAGCGCCTGAGCCATCGGGAAGAGCTCCCCCTCGCTTGTCCGCTCGAGCAACGAGTATTCGAGTTGCAACGCGATGATCGGGGCCCAACCGCGGAAATGGGCTATCGTCTGAGCTTCGGCCGTCTTCCAGGCGGGAATGTCAGAAAATCCCACGTAGCGAATCTTTCCGGCCGTCACGAGATCATCGAGAGCGCGAAGCGTCTCCTCGACGGGCGCGGTCTGATCCCAGTTGTGGAGCCAGTAAATGTCGATGTAGTCGGTCCGCAGACGCTTCAGCGAGGCCTCGCATTGCTGGATGAGCGCCTTGCGTCCCGCGCCGCCGCCGTTGGGGTCTCCGGGGAATAGATTGCAGTAGAACTTCGTGCTCAGCACGATCCCGTCGCGGCGAACATCCCGCTGCCGGAGGTAGTCGCCGACGATCGTCTCCGAATGCCCGCCGGTATAGATATTCGCCGTATCGATGAAGTTGCCACCGCGATCGAGATAGGCAGACATCATCTCATGCGAGACTTCTTCGCTCGCACCCCAGCCGGCGTCTTCGCCGAATGTCATGGCGCCGAGGCACAGTGGACTTACGCGCAAGCCCGACCGGCCCAGCGTGATGAAGTGGTTAAGAGGCATGTAGGACTCCCTAGATTGGCGAGGATTACGCTTTGGTAGGACGTCCATTTTGAATGATGAATGCTTGATCGTGCGAGGTTCATGCGAGATAGTACGATTATGCACACCGATCCGCTCTCAGATGTCCTCGATCTTGCCGATGCTCGCTGCGTGCTGACCGGCACACTCATTGCCGGAGGTGGATGGGCACGGAAATTCAAGCGCTCGGACGCGATCAAGTTTCTTGCCGTTGTCCGAGGGACGTGCACGCTGTCGACCGAAGGCAGCTCGGCGGTTCCGGCTCGCTTCGAGACTGGCGACGTCGTGATAACGAATGGAGCCCCAGGTGTTATCCTGGCCAGCGCTTCGGAATGGCTGGCGAATGCTCCTTCCACGCCGCTTGAACGGGATGCAGACGGCAACCTGCGCGTCGGGGACGGCTCCAATTTCATGATGATCGGAGGGCTGCTGGAGGTCGACGAGCAGCGATGCGGCATTTTGCGGGAAAGTCTCCCACCATTGATACATGTCAACGGTCAGAGAGGTGAAGCCGCCAAGCTCCGCTGGCTCCTTACAGAGTTGGCCGAAGAGACGCAGCGAAAGCGCGCCGGCTCGACGACCGCGATCACGCACTTGGCAAAGCTGCTGTTCGTGGAGGCATTACGGCTGCACATCGAATCCACGAAATCAGACAAATCTGGGTGGCTCACCGCGCTTGACGACAGGCGCATCTCTATCGCGCTCCGAGAAATACACGCTCAACCGTCTCACGCATGGAAATTGGAGGAACTGGCGAAGCTATCCGGAATGTCGCGGACATCCTTTGCGGTACGGTTTCGCGATGTCGTTGGCATCCCGCCTTTGACCTACGTGCTCAACTGGCGGATGCGCCTGGCTGAAAGAGAGCTGAGCGAGACAGATCACTCCGTTGCCCATATCGCCTGGTCGCTCGGATATGGGTCCGAGAGTGCGTTTAGCAACGCGTTCAGCCGGGCGATCGGTGTGTCGCCAGGTCGCTTCCGAAAGGACACGATGCCGACATATTCCGAACGCCGACGCAAGGTGGATCGTTGCGCGGTCGAAGCCAAATAGGCTTCAGCGGCCCAACGGCAACAACGCGGCAGCACAAACCAGCGAACTACGATCTTGCCGCCATTTGTATCCGTCATCCACTCAATTATATCGGGCAATATCAATATTGCACAATAGTTGCCGAGTTGATGCTATGGCGGGCCTCGATGATCGTAGGCGCGTGATCAACGGGTTGGAGGCATTCTGCGCTGCTGCCGGCTGCCGCAGGGGGCGCTACAGCAGCACTGGCCGGAGAATGCCAGGATCAGCCCGTCCAAGGTATATCTGACATCGGCGAGTATGTCAGTTCTCGGGCCTGACCTGCCTTACGCTAGTGGTCCGGTTTCGGGATCGATCAGGGTCCATGTGGATGTCCGCTCCGGAGTCGCACGGGAGGCTTCTAGAGGTCCGCATAGGGGACGAAGCGGCCCAACTGGGCACGGCAGCGCGCTTATTTTCCGGCCAGCAGCTTCCCCGTGAAATTCCCCGTCCATAGGCTGGAGTGCCGCCGATAGATCCGGGCGGAGGCATAGTTCTTCCACCGCCCGTGCTCCATCGCCTTCTCGAACGGGACCCCGAGCTGGTCGGCCGCGGTCATCATGCCGGCGCGCAGGCTGTGCGCTGAAAACTCCCCAGCCTCTTCTCCGGTGCGGGCGATCGCCCGCTTGACCACCCGGGCGATCGTGGCGGGGTCGATCGGCAGCAGACGGCCGCCGGCATCGGCCACCGGGTTGCCGCCGCGGTCGAGGCGGCAGAACAGGGCGCCGGGCCCGTCGCCGCGGGCCTCCAGCCAGCGGCGCAGCATGGTGACGGCGCAGAGCGGCGAACCCGGCACCGCCTCGATGCCGATCTCGGCGCCGTGCCGCTCCTGGTCGGCCTTGGAGCGGCCGACGAACAGCACCAGGCCCTCGGCCGAGAAGGTCGCGTCGCGGAGATCGAAGCCGGCCAGCTCGGAGCGGCGGAAGCCGCCGGCGAAGCCGATCAGCAGCAGGGCCATGTCGCGCAGGTCCCGGCGCCCCTCCCCCTCCCCGTGTCCGATGTCTCCCAGCTGCGGATGGACGGCCGGGGTCAACACCAGGGAGGCGGCGCGGAGGTTCGGCTCGAGCAGCGCCGCCTTGCGCACCGGCCGGGCGCCCTTGGTCCGGCGCAGGCCTTTGAGGAAGGCTTCGAACCCGGTGTCGTCGAGTTGCAGCGGCCGCTTCAGCCGCTTGCGGATCGACACCACTGCGGCCCGGCGCAGCAGGATGGTCGAAAGCGATCGCGTTTCCGAAAGCGCGGTCAGATGCATGACCAGCCAGCGCTCGTCGGCCGCGGCCGACGGGTCGGCGCCGGCAGAGGCCCCGCCTCCGGTGGGATCGAGGCCGAAGCCGAGGCACCAGTCGCTCCACGCCCGCCAGGCCTTGCCATAGGCGATGCGGGTGTTCTCGGCGAGGGAGGCTTTGACCAGCTGGTCGGCCTTTTCCGCCAGCGCCCGGATCTCGGCTCGCTGGGCCTCGGTCAGCGCGGCGCCAGGCAGCACCGTGGCCGGATGGGCCACCTCCTCTGCCCTGCCGCCGGATCCCATCTCGTCCATCATGGCTCGTCCACCAGCAGCAGGTGGCGGCCGTCCGCCGGAACCAGCAGGCCACCGGCGGCCAGCGCCGACACATGCGCCTCGATCGCCGCGGCCGCGGCCGCCGGCGAGAGGGCCGTGGTGTCGAGATCGAGGCGCCAGGGCACATCGGGCTTCAGCAGCCGGTCGGCGCGTAACATGGCCGCCAGCGCCTCCGGATCGGAGAGCTTGCGCCCGTGGCGCTCGGGGCTCTGGACCCGGGCCAGGAGGACCGCTTCGTCGGCCTCGAGCACCACCGGCACGAGCGGGGCGCCGCGGGCCAAAGCGAGGGCGACGACGCGGCTCCAGGCTTCGCGTTCCCGGGCAGCACCGGCGCACAAGGCGTTGGTCATGACGAAGCGCTCCGCGCGCGGCCGCTCCACCAGGACCTGGTAGGCCGCGGCGCGCACGGTCTCGCAGAGCGGCCAGCGCGCCGGGTCATCGACGCCGGCGCAGCGGATGGCGACGTCGTGCAGCAGATGGTTGTCGATCAGGCGGGCGCCGAGCCGAGTGGCGAGGATGGTGGCCACCGTCCGCTTGCCGACGCCCGGCCAGCCATTGCGATGGATGATCATCGCCGCCCCGCTCCCGATCCGGTCGACCGGAGGGGTCGCCGAGGCCGTGTGGAAACGTGTGTTTGGTGAGCGCGAGCCGGGTTTCGTCGGCGTGCAGGTGTCGAAGCAGGTTCGGCAGCACAGATGTCAGGCCCGGATGGCCTGCAGCAAGCCCACCACACCTAGGATCGAGATCACGCGCTTGAAGTTGTAGGCGAGGACCTGGAGGCTCATCTCGGTGCTGACCCGCTTCAGGCCTCTGGTCAGGAAGTGAGTCGATCCCATCCAGGCCTTAAGGGTGCCGAACGGGTGTTCGACGGTCTGCCGGCGGATGCGCATGGCATCCGGCGTCCGGTCCAATCGCTCCTGCATGGCATCGATGACGGCCTCGTGTTCCCAGCGCTTGATACGGCGCTCCTGGCCGGTCGTGCATTGCGGCTTGATCGGACAGGTGGAGCAGGTGTTGGCCCAGTAGGTGTGCAGGGTCAGCCCTCTCTCGACATTGTCGAACCGCCAGATCAGCCGCTCCCCGGCCGGGCAGCGGTATTCGTTGTCCTCGGGGATGTAGACGAAGTCCTGCTTGCCGAACCGTCCTTCGGCCTTGGAGCCGGAGGTCAGCGGCTTGGGCACGAGCGGCGTCATGCCGGCCTGGTCGCAGGCCAGGATCTCCTCGCCCTTGAAGTAGCCGCGGTCGGCGATGACGGTCAGTGCCTCATAGCCCCCGGCGTCCCGCGCCTGCTGCGCCATCTTCGAGAGCTGGGCGCGATCGTTGCCGACATTGGTCACCTCATGAGCCACGATCAGGTGGTGCTTGGCATCGACCGCGGCCTGCACGTTGTAGCCGACGATGTCGGTGCCCTTGCCGCTGGTCGCCATCGAGCGCGCATCCGGGTCGGTCAGCGAGACCTGCTGGTCGGGAGCCGCCCGGATCGTGTCCTCCATCGCCCGGAACCGCTGCACCTGCTCCCGCAGCACCGCGATCTTCTCCTTCAGCCGCACCGACTTCGCCTGTGCCACCCCACCCTCCTGCCGGTCGGCGGCATCCATCGCCGACAGGTAGCGCGCGATGTTGGCCTCGATCTGCCCGATCCGGCTCTGCAGCTTGGCCGGGGTATAGTTCTTGTCGCGGTTGTTGACCGCCTTGAACTTGCTGCCGTCGATCGCGACCACGGCCTCGGAGAACAGCTTCAGCTTCCGGCACAGCAGCACGAACTGCCGACAGGTCGCCTGGATTGCCGGTCCGTTGTCGCGGCGGAAGTCGGCGATGGTCTTGAAGTCCGGCATCAGCCGGCCGGTCAGCCACATCAACTCCAGGTTGCGCTGGGTCTCCCGCTCCAGCCGCCGGCTCGACGCGATCCGGTTCAGACAGCCGTAGAGATAGATTTTGAGCAGCGTGGCCGGGTGGTATGAGGGACGGCCGGTCGCCTCCGGCACCACGCCGGCAAAGCCCAGTCCCGCCAGATCCAGCTCGTCGACGAAGGCCTCGACGGCGCGGACCGGATTGCCCTCGCCGAGGTAGTCGTCCACGCAGTCCGGCAGTAGCGTGATCTGACGACGGTCCTGACCCTCGACGAAACGCTTCACGCCTACCCCCCCCCCGCTCAGCCCTTGGGCAGCGTATCAGACCGCAGTCTTTTCACACGGCCTGGACCCTAAGCCGCCACAAGGCGGCCGGCGATCACAGTGATTGCCGGGAGAAACGGTGCGATACGACGACCAATCGAACCAATGGCCCTAGTTCGGCTGCGGCAACAAGGAGGTGACGGAGGCCATAAGGTCCTCCGGAGTGTATGGTTTGGGAAGGAACACGGCGCCCTCAACCATCAACGCCTGCATTCCATCTGTCATTGCCTGCCCGGAGGTGTACAGGACCTTCAACTCCGGTCGCCGTTCGCGAGCCGTTTTGGCGAGAACAAATCCGTCCGGCTCCATTCCGAAATTGATATCAGTGAAAAGAAGATCGATCGACGCTTCGCTCTCGATAAGCGCAAGAGCCTCGACGCCATTGTGTGCGGTCAAGGTTGAGTGTCCGAGCGCGGCGACAAAACCTTCCGCTAACACCAGGATTGTAGGTTCATCCTCTGCAATCAATGTCGTTGTCATCCGGGAGCCCCTCCTGAGTGGCCCGAGTAACAACGCGCTGGGCAAGCCATCGTGCCGCCAGAGCGTGCGGTCGAGCAGCGAGAGCACGCGCCTGTGATCCAAATGTCGCACTTCCGCTTTCCGCCGGTTCCGGTCGGCTAACCGAACGGCGGGCGGCCCGAAACCCGCCGTCATGTTCGCCCCTCAGGAAGCGGAGCTGATCGCACTGGCCCCATGCCGGTCAGATCTGCGCGATTGATCTATCGCTTTCAAATTGAGCCTAATTGGCTTGTGCGAAACGGTGTCCTCAATTTTTTCTACGAAATAATGTGCTGATTTCAGCAATCTAACTGTCAAGACATGAAGAAGCGTCAGACAGCCCGTGCCCGGGTCCGACGAAGCCGTGTTGCGGAGGTTGTGATGTTCCGTGCAGACGAATAATGTGGGGCCGTTAGTGGGATAGCTTCCATAGAGCGGAAGAAGCGGTGGACCGATTAGAAGCGATGTCGATCGTGCTGCTTACGGTCGAAAAGGGGAGCCTGACGGCCGCTGCGAAAGCACTGAACATGCCGCTGCCGACAATCAGCCGAAAGGTGAGTCAGCTCGAAGCCCATCTCGGGACGAAGCTGCTGCAGCGTTCGACCCGAAAGCTCACGCTAACCGACGCAGGCCAGAACTACGTCGAGGGCGTCAAACGGATCATGGAGGAAATTGAGGAAGTTGAAAGGACGGCATCCGGTGAGTACACTACGCCGCGGGGTGAGCTTGTGCTGACAGCGCCCGTGCTGTTCGGCCAGATGTATATTCTCCCGATAGTCACTGACTTTCTCGCCGCCTACCCCGAAATCAATGTCCGGCTTCTTCTGTCGGATCAAAATCTTCATCTGTACGACGAGCACGTCGACATGGCGGTTCGCCTTGGCGCGCTGCCGGACAGCACTATGATCGCGACCCGCGTTGGCTCCATGGACACCCTGGTATGTGCCTCGCCAGAGCTGCTTGCAGTTCATGGCGTGCCGAAGCACCCGAGGGAGCTGGAGAAGTTCCCCTGCGTGATTTTCGCCGGGCCGGCCACCACGAGCTGGTCTTTCCGAGATCCGGCCAGCGAGCGCGAGTTCGGCGTCAACATCATCCCCCGGCTGTCGGTGACGACGGCAGAAGCCGCAGTTCAAGCAGCGCTCCGCCGCACGGGTCTGACTAGAGTCTATCGCTATCACTGCGCCGATGCTCTCCGCGCGGGAACGCTTGTCCATGTCCTGCAGGATTTCGACGTTGAGCCGATCCCCGTTCATCTCGTGCATGCCGCACGCGGTTTGCTGCCCCAAAAAATGCGGGTCTTTCTGGATTTCGCCGCCAGCCAATTGCGGGCCGCCCTGTCGACGCTGGGCGACGGTCCGGCGATCTGAACCGGACTATTTCGCGACGCCTCGCCCTGGGACGGCTTCTCAACCGTTAGGCAGTTTGCTCCGGCACCTCGGTGCTTCCACCACCAACGAGCTCGCTTCTTCCACACCACGGAAGTAACACTCTCAATAACAGCGCATTATTATTCCTCGCAAAACCCCGCATCTTCCTCCTCACCGAAGCCGTTGTGGCCCGGTTCTAAGGAGAAAGACCATGACCCGCATCGCCGTCCCTACCATCGAAGAAGCTCCCGCCAAGTCCCAGCCGATCCTCCAGAACTATGTGAAGGTCCTCGGCCTGGTCCCCAACTTCTTCGCGATGATCTCGCAGTCGCCGGACGCCTTGAAGGCGATCGCCGACATGCACGCCGCCCTGGGCAAGAGCCTCGGCCACAAGACCCGCGAACGCATCCACGTGATGACGGCCGAAGTCAACGGTTGCAATTACTGCCTGTCGGCCCACACCTTCCTCGGTGGCAAGCTGCAGGGCTTAACCGCAGAAGACATGGAGCTCAACCGCGAGGGCCACTCGACGGACCCGCAAGCGGACGCCGCGCTGCAGTTCGCCTACAAGGTCGCCAAAAACCGCGGTCACATCGAGGACGCCGATGTGCAGGCTGTGCGCGCCGCCGGTTTCACCGACGCGCAGATCGTCGATATCGTCGCCGAGACCGCGTTCAGCTTCATCACCAACATTTTCAACAACACCTTCAAGACCGACATCGACTCTGTCTTCCCACCGCTCCAGACCAAGAAGGCGGTGGCCTGAATGGCAGATGGGCCGGATGCAAAGTGGCCCGTCCGGCCCACCTCCTCGACACCTATTCGTTCCTAGCCGGGCAATGGACATTGCGCAATTGATGATCCTGGCCGGACTATATCAGGGTACCCATTTCGCCGGGCGGCGCCTCCGGATCGAAGAAGTTCGCGAGGTCCCTAAACGTATGAAGAGGGGATCGACCCGCCTCCTGCCCTCGGGTCCGCTTTTCGGGAGCTCGCCTTGGCGGCGGGGTCAGGCCGGACGAGGTGTGCCACCACCTCGTCCGGCCGCTCTGCGGTCAGTGATGCTACAGTATCGACGATCTTAACTGATCATAATGCCTAACATCAATCAAAAAGACGTGTTATGGTGCCCAGCAACGAGATATCTGTTGAGCAATGCCGGGGCGCTCGCGCCATGCTTGGATGGAGCCAGACCAAACTCGCTGAAGAAGCACGCGTTGCTCGCCAGACGATCGTGGACTTCGAGCGGGGTGCACGTACGCCGTTTCCCAATAACAAGGCCGCTATCCGAGCTGCACTGGAGGCAGCTGGGATCGAGTTCATCCCGGAGAATGGCGGCGGATCCGGGGTGCGGTTGAAGAAGTCGAGCTCCAGCGCCTAGAGGCGCTTCTGCCGCCGAGGGCCCGCCCTTCCCGCCCCGGACGGTCTCGGTGGATTGATTCGCCCGCCTCCCGGGCGCAGCTCTGTTGCCGAGGACTCATTGGCACGGGTAGAGCGATGCCGGAGGTGATGAATCGCTGTCGAGATGATGTTGTGACGGTCGCTGACCGCCGCGGACCGTCGCGAGGACCGCATGAGTGAACGTCGCGTTGAGATAGCAGCAAGGTTGCCCCTGGTATTCGGGTTGCCGGGTCCGGAGGCGGCGGCCGCGGTCGGCATCAGCGCATCGAAGTTCAAGGAGATGGTCGTCGACAAGCGCATGCCGCGCCCGCGCAGGATTGACGGCAGGCTCGTCTGGGATGTCGACGAACTGCGCGACGCGTTCAAAGCCCTGCCGCATGAAGGCGGCGGCGATGAAGAGGACACCTGGGCCGACTTCCGATGACCACTGTGCGGTTGCGCTACATCAACCGGTTTAAGGACCGGCACGGCAAAGAGCGGCACTACTTCCGGCCGCCCGGCGGCGTCGCAGTTCCGCTGCCGGGGAGGCCCGGCTCGCCGGAGTACATCGCCGCCTACTACGAGGCGGCCAAGCACTTAGCCCCCAAGGAGCCAGGCAAAAATATGCGGGGTAAGCCGGGCACGTTCGACCGGCTGGCATTCGAATACTACAACACGACCGCGTTCAAGATGCAGAAGCCCGACACCCGGCGCGCCGTTCGCGGGATCATCGACGCTTTCGTCAAAGAGCACGGCCACCGGCTCGTGGCGCAAATGCGCTACGAAGACGCCGAGAAGATCATCTCGGGGAAATCCGAAACGCCGGCCGCCGCGAACAATCTGCTGAAGCGTCTCCGCGCTCTGATGAAGTTAGCGATCCGATTGAAGTGGCGGACGGACGATCCGACGCGGGAGATCGCGTTCTTCCCGTCCGGCACCTTCCACACCTGGACCGAGGAGGAGCTGGCGGCCTACGAACGGCGGTGGCCGGTCGGGACGATGGAGCGGACCGCCTTCGCCCTCGCGCTCTACACTGGCCAACGCAAGAGCGACATCGTGAAGATGCGCTGGAGCGACTACAACGAAACGGCCGGCACGATAACCCTTGCACAGAAGAAGACGGACCAGGAGGCCAAGGACGAGAGCATCGTCATCCCGGTCCATCCCCATCTCCGCGAAGCGCTTCGGTCCACACCGCGCTGCCACACAGTGATTCTCACGACGCAGTACGGACAGCCGTTCACGTCGAACGGGTTCGGCAACTGGATGGCCGACAAGATCGGCGCCTCCGGCGTGCCGGATCGCTGCGTCCTACACGGCCTCCGGAAGGCGGCCGCGCGCCGGCTCGCCGAAGCCGGATGCAGCACGATGGAGATCATGTCGATCACCGGACATAAGTCGATCAAGGAGGTCGAGCGCTACGTGGCCGCAGCCCGGCAGAAGCTCCTCGCGAAGGCCGCCGTGAGCAAGATGACCGAGCATCTGGCGGGCAAGGAGTTACAAACCTTACCAGCCAAATCTACAAACCCTCCTTTAAGTCAACTGCTTAGCATGGGGAATGGTGAGCCGGGTGGGACTCGAACCCACGACCAGGGGCTTAAAAGGCCTCTGCTCTACCGACTGAGCTACCGGCTCACACGGCCCGCCCGGGCTGGTCCCGGGCAGGCGCGGCGCACATTAGGGAGGCCCCGCCCGACGGTCAACACCCGGCAAGGCCTTGGTCGGCATGAATTCCGCCCTACTCCTTCGGCAGCCCGCGCGAGAACTGCTCGTTCAGGCGCTTGGCCACCAGCGGGCTGACGAAGGGGGCGATGTCACCGCCCAGCCGCCCGATCTCCTTGACGAAGCGCGAGGAGATGAACTGGTAGCGGTCCGACGCCATCAGGAACACCGTCTCGATCACCGGATTGATCTTGGCGTTCATCCCGGCCATCTGGAATTCGTACTCGAAATCCGACACGGCGCGCAGGCCGCGGACCACCGTGGTGGCCCCGACCGAGGCGGCGAAGTGCATCAGCAGGACGTCGAAGGAGCGGACCTCGATCGAGATGCCCTGCGCCACCAGCGGCGCCACGTCGGCCCGCACCAGCTCGACCCGCTCGTCGGTCGAGAACAACGGGCCTTTGCCGTCGTTGCGGGCGACGGCTACGACCAGGTGATCGACGATCCTGGTCGCCCGCTGGATGATGTCCATATGGCCCTTGGTGATCGGGTCGAACGTGCCGGGATAGACCCCGGTGCGAGACTTGGCCATAGGTCCGTCTTTCCTTATGCGCCGTCGCCGCCCGACGCGGCGTCACCCTGTTCATCCCCCGCGGCGCCGTCTTCCCCGGTCGCGTCGGTTTCGACTCCGTCCTCGTCGTTCTCTTCCGGCACCGCAGCGACCGAGACGACATGTTCGCCGTCGGCCACGTTGAACAGCCGCACGCCCATGGTCTTGCGCGCCGCGATCCGGACATCGGCGACCGGGCAGCGGATCAGCTGGCCGCCATCGGTCACCAGGATGATCTCCTGGTTCTGCGAGATCGGGAAGCAGGCGGTCACGGCGGTGTTCTTCTCGCCCATCGCCATGGTCCAGATGCCTTTGCCGCCGCGGCCGGTGATGCGGTAGCCATAGGCCGAGCTGAGCTTGCCGAAGCCTTGCTCGCTGACGGTCAGGATGAACTCCTCCACCCCTTCCAGAGCGGCGAAGCGTGCGGGATCGAGGTCGTGCTCCTCCACCGCCTGGCTGTCCTCGCCGTCGGTCTCTTCGCCTTCGGCGCGGCGCGCGGCATTGGCCATGCGCAGGTAGTTCGCGCGCTCGTCCGGCGTGGCGTTGAGATGGTGCAGGATCGAGATCGAGATGACGCGGTCGTCATCGCCCAGGCGGATGCCGCGCACCCCGGTCGAATCGCGGCCCTTGAAGACGCGGACGTCGGTGACCGGGAAGCGGATGCACATGCCGACATGGGTGGCCAGCAGCACATCCTGGTCGTCGCTGCAGACCTTGACGCCGATCAGGCTGTCGCCCTCGTCCAGCTTCATCGCGATCTTGCCGTTGCGATTGATGCTGGTGAAGTCGGCCAGGCTGTTGCGGCGCACGCCGCCGCTGGCGGTCGCGAACATGACGTACAACTGGTCCCAGGTGCTCTCGTCCTCCGGCAACGGCATGACCGTCGAGATGGTCTCGCCCTGCTCCAGCGGCAGCATGTTGACCAGCGCCTTGCCGCGCGCCTGCGGCGTGCCGATCGGCAGGCGGTAGACCTTCATCTTGTAGACGATGCCGCGGCTGGAGAAGAACAGCATCGGCGTGTGGGTGTTGGCGACGAACAGGTCGGAGACGAAATCCTCCTCCTTCGTCGCCATGCCGGAACGGCCCTTGCCGCCGCGGCGCTGCGCCCGGTAGGTCGACAGCGGCACGCGCTTGATGTAGCCGCCGTTCGAGACGGTGACGACCATGTCCTCGCGCTGGATCAGGTCCTCGATGTCGGCCTCGAATTCGAGATCGAGGATCTCGGTCTTCCGCGGCGTGGCGAACTGCTCTTTGATCTCGGCCAGCTCGTCGCGCAGGATCTGCAGCAGCTTCTCGCGGCTGGCCAGGATGGCGAGGTATTCCTGGATCTCGGCGACGATGGCGCGCAGGTCGTCGCCGATCTTGTCGCGCTCCAGCCCGGTCAGGCGGTGCAGGCGCAGGTCGAGGATGGCACGGGCCTGCAGCTCGGACAGCCGGTAGGTGCCGTCCTCGGCCAGCGGGCGGCCGGGTTCGTCGACCAGCGCGATCAGCGGCGCGATCTCGCCGGCCGGCCACGCCGTGGCCATCAGCTCCTCGCGCGCGGCCTGCGGGTCGGCGGCGCGGCGGATCAGCTCGATCACCCGGTCGATGTTGACCACGGCGGTGGCAAGACCGACCAGGACATGGGCGCGGTCGCGGGCGCGGGTCAGCAGGAAGCGGGTGCGCCGGGTGATCACCTCCTCACGGAAGGCGATGAAGGCATCGATGATCTGCCTGAGGTTCAGCAGTTCCGGCCGGCCGCCGTTCAGCGCCAGCATGTTGACGCCGAACGAGGTCTGCAGCGGCGTGTAGCGGTACAGCTGGTTCAGCACGACATCGGCATTGGCGTCGCGCTTCAGCTCGACCACGATGCGCACGCCATCGCGATCGCTTTCGTCGCGCAGTTCGGAGATGCCCTCGACGATCTTGTCGTTGACGACCTCGGCGATGCGCTCCATCAGCCGCGACTTGTTCACCTGGAACGGGATCTCGGTGAAGATGATCCCTTCACGGTCCTTGCGGATCTCCTCGATCGAGGACTTCGCCCGCATCACCACGCTGCCGCGGCCGGTGGTGAAGGCCGAGCGGATGCCGGACCGGCCCAGGATGCTGGCGCCGGTCGGGAAGTCCGGGCCCTGGACGATCAGGTTCAGGTCCTCGGAACTCAGGCCGGCATCGGCGATCACCGCCAGGCAGGCGTCGATCACCTCGCCCAGATTGTGCGGCGGGATGTTGGTGGCCATGCCGACGGCGATGCCGCCGGCGCCGTTGACCAGCAGGTTCGGGAAGCGCGACGGCAGCACCGTCGGTTCGGACTGGGTCTCGTCGTAGTTCGGCTGGAAATCGACGGTTTCCTTGTCGATGTCGTCCAGCATCGCCTCGGCGGCCTTGGCCAGGCGCGCCTCGGTGTAGCGCATCGCCGCCGCCGGATCGCCGTCCATCGACCCGAAATTGCCCTGCCCCTGGATCAGGGGCAGCCGCATCGAGAAATCCTGCGCCATGCGGACCATGGCTTCGTAGATCGACGAGTCGCCATGCGGGTGATACTTACCCATGACGTCGCCGACCACGCGGGCCGACTTCTTGAACGGCTTGGTCGAATCGTAGCCGCCCTCCTTCATCGCGAACAGGATGCGGCGATGGACGGGCTTCAAGCCGTCGCGGACATCCGGCAAGGCACGGGAGACGATCACGCTCATCGCGTAGTCGAGGTAGGAGCGTTTCATCTCCTCCTCGATCGTCACCGGGGTGATGTCGAAGTGGGGCGGCGTAACAGGACGATCGGTCAAAGCACTGTCCGGACTGGCGAAAGGACGCGCCCGGGCAGCCTGCCGGGCGCGGCGAAGCTAGCACGTTTCCGCAGATGCGAACAATCAGATCGCCACCCGGAACGAGGCGGCGGACCGGGGTCGCGGGAGGGCTCCCCAGCGGCTTGGGAATCCTCAGGATTCCCAAGCAGAAGCGAGGCCCCTACCCCGCCGCGGCCACCGCCCGCGCGTCCCGCCGGGCCAGGAGGTGGAAGCGCGAGGCCAGCAGCGAGACCGAGACCACGCTGGCGATCAGGATCGCCTCGAACAGCCCATGGGCGCCGCGGCCGAGATGGACGCCGAGCAGCCAGCCCAGCGGCGTCATCACCACGATGTAGGAGACGGTGTGCAGCAGCGTCGGCGTCAGCACGTCGCCGCGGCCGCGCAGGGCGTTGGCCACCACCACCTGGCCGCCATCGACCACCAGGATAAAGGTCGCGACCAGGATCACCGGCACCAGCAGCGGGATCAGCGCCGGGTCGTTGGTGTAGGCTTCGGCGATCGGCCTCGCCCCGAACCACAGCACCGCCCCGAACAGCGCCATGGCGACCGAGTTGACACCGAGCCCGACCCAGCCGGCCAGCACCATGTCCTTGAGGTCGCGCCGTCCATGGGCGACGCCGACCCGCACCGCGGTGGCGGCGCCGAGGCCGAGCGCCACCATGAAGATCAGCGAGATCAGGTTGAGGCCGATCGAATAGGCGGCCAGCGGCAGGGTGCCGAGCAGCCCGGCGAAGAAGGTCAGCGCGGTGAAGGCCCCCGCCTCGAGGAAGATGCTGGCGCCGCCGCCATAGCCGAGCCGGCGCTGCTGCGCCCATTCGCGCCAACGCCAGCCCTGCCAGTGCCGCACGCCGAAGCCCGCATGACCGGGCATGATCCAGACGTAGCCCACCAGGCAGAGGGCCAGGAAGATGCGCGACGCCGTGCTGGCCCAGGCGGCGCCGTCCGCGCCCAGCGCGGGAAAGCCGAGATTGCCGAACACCAGCAGCCAATTGACCAGGGCGTTCAGCACATTGGCGGCGATCATCGCCACCATGCCGGGCAGCGGCCGCTTCAGCCCCTCGAGGAAGAAGGCGGTGACGGTGTAGACCGCCGCCGCCGGTACGCCCCAGCCGAGGATGACGGCGATCTCGGCGCCCGCCTTCGACAGCTCCGGCGTCTGCCCGGTCAGGATCAGCACCGGCTCCATGAAATGGCATGCCACCGCCATCACCAGGCTGAAGGCGCCGCCATAGATCAGGGAGCGGTGCCAGACGGCGCCGCACTCCTCCGGCCGGTTGCGGCCGAGCGCGTTGGCGGTCATCACCAGAGTGCCCAACACCAGCCCGGTGCCGGTGGCCATCATCAGGCCGATCGCGGCGTTGGCGATGGAGAGATGGGCCAGGTCGTCGCTGCCGTAGCGGCCGACGAAGATGGTGTCGACCAGGGCCATGAACAGCAGCCCGGCGCGGGCGACGATCACCGGCAACGCCAGGCGCAGCAGTTCGAGGACATGACGCCGGACCCGGGCGCGCAGCCAGCTCTCGCCCGGTCGAATCGGAACTTGGTACATCGCCGGACCCCTTCCTCCCCAGGGCCGGCACCCTAGCAGCAGCGGCGGGCGGAATTCAGCCATTGCGAATGCCGTGCCTGCCATGCGGCGGCACCGGCCGGACTGAACAAAAACGTACAGATACTCTCCAGATTTATCGAATGACGTACGTCAGCGTTCGGCCCCATCTTCCCTGTCGAGACCACAGCGAGAGGGATCGGGCCATAGCTGCGAGGCCAGGAAAAAGCGGGACGCCGCGGCAAGTCTCCTGACACCAGGCTGTCAGGAGAGGGCGCGTAATCTACCAGCATCGAAGCCCCGCCCCCGAGGGTTCGCACCGGAGACAAGCCGATGGCATTCCTCACCGAAGTGGTGATTTTCCGGGCCAAGCTCGGCCGTGCCGTCGAGACGGTGACGGCGCTGACCGATGGCCCGGTTTCGGCCATCGCCGGACGGGATGCCGACATCGATATCGTGTCGGTGCGGAAGATGGTTCCGGCGGCCTCATGCCCGACACTGACAGCTTCAAGGAGAGCGTGATGACCACGGTTACTCTGCGCGCACCGCTGCGCCCCCGCCCCGCCGGACTTCTGGAACGGCTGTGGCGCCGGCTGGCGGGCGGCCCGGGCCTTCCCAAGCGGCGGGCGACCGGACGGCCCGCGCGGCTGCGGCTGGAGGCGCTGAGCGACGACGCCCTTCGCGACCTCGGCCTGCCGCCCCTGCGTTGAGCCCGCCCTACTCCGCCACCCTGACCAGGAGCTTGCCGAAATTCTCGCCGCGGAACAGGCGCAGGAAGGTCTTCGGCGCGGTCTCCAGCCCCTCGGCGACATCCTCGCGGTAGCGCAGTTGCCCATCGCGGATCCAGCCGGAGACGTCGCGCAGGAAGGCGGCCTGCTGGTCGGCGAAGTCGCTGACGATGAAGCCGCGCAGGGTCAGGCGCTTCGAAAGCACCTCGCGCATCAGCGACGGCACCAGGTTGGGCCCCGGCGGCAGGCCGGTGGCGTTGTACTGGGCGATCAGCCCGCAGACCGGGATGCGGGCGAAGGGGTTGAACAGCGGCCGCACCGCCTCGAACACGGCGCCGCCGACATTCTCGAAATAGACGTCGATGCCGTCGGGCACGGCCGCGGCCAGGCGTGCGGCGAAGTCCGACGCCTGGTGGTCGACGGCGGCGTCGAAGCCCAGCTCCCCGGTCAGATAGGCGCATTTGCGGTCGCCGCCGGCGATGCCGACCACCCGGGCGCCCTTGATCCGGGCGATCTGGCCGACTACGGATCCGACCGCGCCGGAGGCAGCCGAGACCACCACGGTCTCGCCCGGCTTGGGCTGGCCGATGGTGAGCAGGCCCGTATAGGCGGTCATCCCGGGCATGCCGAGCACGCCGACCGCGGTCGAGATCGGGGCCAGCGACGGGTCGACCTTGCGCAGGCCGGTGCCATCCGACACCGCATAATCCTGCCAGCCGGTGCGGCCCTCGACGATGTCGCCCACGGCGAAGCCGGGATGGTTCGAGGCCAGCACGCGGCTGACCGCGCCGCCGACCATGACCTGGCCGATCTCCACCGGGGTGGCGTAGGATTTCGCGTCGCTCATCCGGCCGCGCATATAGGGGTCGAGCGACAGCCACAGCGTGCGCAGCAGCAGATGGCCGGGGCCGGCCGTCGGCACCGCCTCCTCCACCAGCCGGAAATCGGCCTCCTGCGGCTCTCCCACCGGCCGCGCGGCCAACAGGATCCGGCGATTCACATCGGTGCTCATCTCAGCATCCCTCAACAACGGTTGCGCGGAGCTAAGCACCATTCACGCGCCGACTGAAGGGCTTTCCACGGAAACAACCAGCTGAACCCGTTGAACACCAGCTACGGTCTACACCCCAGGCGCGCCGCGGATGAAGACGGTGACGGTGACGACCAGGAGGCCGAACGCCAGGGCCGGGCCGAACGGCCGCATCTCGCGCCACTTCACGCCGCGCCACGGCGCCAGCGCCAGGGTCGCGGCCAGCGCCGCCACGCTGGCCAGGACCAGCACGATCAGGCTGCCCTGGACCCCGACCCACAGGCTGGCAGCGGTCAGGAATTTGAGGTCGCCCCAGCCGATCCGGGCGTGGCGGTCGATCTTCTGCATCAGCCAGGCGGTGCCGGCCAGGAGCAGGAAGGTGACCACGCCGGCTCCCACTGTGAAACCCAGTGTCTGGAGCGTCGGACTCCGAACCAACGCCTGTGCCAAGCCGACAACACCCAGCGCCAGGTTGCAGAGATTCGGAATCCTGCTCTCTCGCAGGTCGATCACGACGACCGGCAGCAAGAGCAGGACCAGAAGGCCCAGCGCGATGAAGTCAAGTCCTGCCATCAATAGCCACCGTTGGAGACGATAGCGGTTACCGTCGGAGTTTGGGTCGGCACGGGAATCAGGCCGCCGATGACCGAGAAGTCGTGGCTCGACAGATCATAGGTCACGCTCACCTGGAACAGATTTGCCGCCGGCCCCTGCGCCGGGGTGATCGTGACCTTGCTGATGTCCAGCAAGGTCGCGTAGCCGTCGATGATCGTCTGTGCCGTTGTCCGGGCCAGCGTGCTTCTTTCGGTGAAGGACATGCCGGCGATAGAGGCCCGAGCCGCCTCCGCCGCCGCTTGGTTGATCGCCAGCCAGGCGCCGAAATAAAGCCCATAGACGATGACGCCGAGCGAGACGATGAGAAAAAGCGGCGCCAACAGCGCGAATTCCACCGCCACCATCCCGCCGTCGCCGGATGCACCGGCGGGCGATCGGCCGCCCGCCGGTGCATTCGATTCCGGGACGCGTGGCGTGTCGCGTCCGGCCACGACCTCAGCCAAAGCATCGCATTCCGGACGCATCGCCACTGCCATCTCCTGCACCTCGATCAGGGAGCCAGGATATTGGTGAACGCCGTCTTCAGTGCCGGTTCAAAGGCGGCGAACACGACAACGAGTGCCGCGGCAATGAGACCGCCGAGAACCGCATATTCCACCGCCGTGATGCCCGCATCGTCGCGACCGATACGCTTCAGAGTCTTCGTAACCAACGTCCGCAACATTTATTCCTCCTAGACCATGCCGGGGTTGAAATATCCCCGCCGACGTCCCGGAACCGCCGGCGGTATCCTGTTACTGCACGAGCACTGGCACCCCGCAGCGAACACCGGTGACCCAGACATCCATCGTCCCCAATTGGAGGCCGAGAGCCTTGAGTACCCCGTCAACCAATGGGTCCAGCGCGCCGAGCACGCTCGCGAGAATGCCGAGAAGACTGGTCCGCTGCTGTCCGTTGCCCCAGCAGACGAGACCGAGAAGCCCGCCGCAATTCCCCTGCTTGAGGTCGATCACGATGAGGTTCAGCAAGAGTTTGGCATGCAGATCGAGCCCGTTGTAGAGGCTCTGCCCGAGGCCGCCGAGCAACCCTGTGCTGACCGCGCGAGCCCGTTGCCCTTCACCCGAGGTCGGACCGATGATGCCCTCGTTCGTCGGGGGCTCATGCTTGGTGACCTCTCCGGAGAGCGGCTGATAGAAGGTCAGCGGCTGAGCGGCGGGCTGCCCTTGGGAAGGGATTTGAATCTTGGCCTTTCCGGTCAGCGAAACGAGTTGCAGGAGCCCCAGCACGCTCAGATCGATGATATTGGCGTCGGAGACGGTCGGTGCCTGCGAGAAGTTCGTCATCGCATTGCTGTTGACCTCGCCGATATAAATGGCAGCCACCCCGGGGATGGCATTCACCGTCACGGTCGCGTCCTTCGCAGGCTCCAAGCCACAATCGATCCGGGCCAATGTCGCCTCGCCGGGGGCGACCTCGATATAGAGCGGAAGCCGGACGCCATTGCCCAGAAGTCCCGTGTCGAGCAGCTTGAGCAGCAATTGGATCCGTATCTGCGCCGTGTGCACCTGGACGCCGACCGGCCCGAAGCTGAAGAAGGGTTTCTGCGGCGGTTCGATCGCTGTCGCGACGAGGGAGATGCTGGCCACCGGCCCCAGATTCAGACCCAGCTGCGGTATGGCGACCGCGTTGCGTCCGTTGGCGAGTTGGGCCGCAAAGCTGACGAGCTGGAATAGATTCAAGTCCGCCTGCAAAGCCGTCGGCGATGTCGTGCCGCCGACCGGCTGGTTCTTCCAGACGCCGAGATCGAGCAGGTTGCCCAGATGGATATCCGGATTTCCGACGATCGCCGCTTTCAGCGAGAGCAGCCCGCCGAGCGCCTGTGCCGCAATGGCCGTGAGGTTGGGCTGTCGATCCAGCACGTCGATCGTCGCGTCCAGAACGTCGCCGATCTGCGCCCGGCTCTGCAACACCTGGTCGTAGGTGAGCGCCGAGAGATTGACATGGGTCGCCAGGGCATCGAGGAAGCTCAGTGCATCGATGTCCGTGTTGACCAGCCCGTCATATTGCACGGCCGAAAGGTTGATAGTGGTGCCGAGCAGACTGCCGAGCAGCGCATTGGCAATACCACCATTGAGGTTGACGAGGCCCGTCCCCGCCTGGAAAGCGGCCTCGTCGATCCGTGCGGCCGTGGCAGAAACGCTCGTCCGGTACGGCCCGCCATCGGGCAGAAGGGCGCGGGAAAGGCCAAGCGGTGCTTCTGTCTGGGTCGAGATCCGGACGGCATTCGGGGCCGTCGCGACATAGCCGGCGTTGGGGCACGTGACGACACCCGTGAAATAGCGCGCATCCGGCGCCAGACTGGCGTTGTCGCAATAGGTGCCTGTCGAGACGGTCGGCGGCGTGTCTGCGCCGAACCCATTGCGCGACAGAAGATCCGCAGCAATCACCTGAGCCTGCGATGGCTTATAGGCGGCAGCGAGAGCCGCCGCATCCGTGGCCGATTGCAGGTCCCGTCTCTTGGAGTACCAGAGGCCGACATCGGTCGCCATCGCCGCCGTGCCCAACAGAAGCGTCATGATCAGCGCGGTATAAACCGAGAGAGCGCCCCTTTCGTGGGACAGACCCGCCCGGTTGCGGCGAGGTTTCATCGTGATTGCCCGTAACCCGAAGAATTGCCGCTGCCGAACTGGCTGGGCTCGCCAAAGCCCGAGCCGTTGGGGCCGTTGGCCGGTGACTTGCCGATCTGCCGAATGTAATTCTGGTAGATGGCGCCCGCCTCGAGGCCGTCGAGACCGCCCTGCCCGGCCGTCCGCGGGCGCCGTTGCTCCTGCTGCCGGATAACCTCTGCCGCCCGGCTGTTGCCCGGCCACTCGGCCGCTGATGTCTGGGGCGTCAGAAGCGGGCGCGCCGGCACCAGCACCTGCTGCGCCGCGGCAGCAGCGGGCGACAGAGCCAGAAGAGCGGTACACAGCAGCGGCAGGCAGATGCGCATCATGGCTGGGTCTCCGAAGCTTGGGCCAAACGCCGGGGTGGGGTCGTGGCAGCGGTGCCGGCGGTGGCCGGCCCCCGCATCTGGCTGCGGGCGGTCTTCACCATCTGCTCCACCGCCCGGCGCTCCTGGACGGTGGCGATCCGGCCGAGCATGGCCTTTGCCGCATCGCCCTGGCCGGCGACATCGAGGCACAGGATCAGGTTGTTGCGGACCATGGCGTTGTCGGGCGCCAGTTCGGTGGCCTGGCGCAAGGTGAACAGCGCCTCGTCATAAGAGGCGATGCGCATTTCGGCGAAGCCGAGATCGTTCAGGTACTTGACGTTGATCGGCTCGCGCCGGACCGCCTCGTGGAACTGCGCCCGGGCCTTGGCCCAATCGCCACGCCCCGCAGCGACGCGGCCGAGACCGTCATAGGCCGCCGCCGCTTGGTCGCCGTCCACCAGTTGCCGGTAGATCGCCTCGGCCCGGGCATAGTCCTGGATGTCGAGGAAAGAATCGGCGCGCAGGGTCTGGGACCGGACGTCGCCTGGATGTCGGTTGTCGTAGTCGTCGAGGTAGGCGAGTGCAGCCCGCGACTTGCCGCCCTGGCGCAGTTTGTCGACGATGCCGAGATAGAGATCGCGGGAATTGTCGGCATCAAGCGCTGCCGCCTGCGGCATCTGATCGGCCGGGGACGGATCGTGCCGCGGCGCCCCGTCGCCGCCGAACAGGCCGGAGCAGGCAGACAGCCAGGGCAAAAGGATCAGGGCGAAAAAACGCATGCGGATTGGCATGGCTCATCCCGTCCTTGTCAGATTGGCCATCAGCGACACCACGGCTGGCCCGCAAAGCACGATGAACAAAGCGGGCATCAAAAAAACAATCATCACGACAGTCATCTTGGCTGTTTTCCGGCCAATGCTTTCGCGTGCCCTCGAAACCCGCTTTTCAGAAAATTCCTTCACAAACTCTCGTAGAGCGGCGCCCAATTCCGTTCCGTGCGTCAGCGTCTGCTTGAACATAGCAGCGAGTTCACGGATCCCGGCGACACCCAGCCGCTCCGCCCACCGATCCAGCGCCTGATCGTAGGGCATGCCGCGTTGGATATCTTCGACCATCACCGCAACAGCCTGTCTCGATATCGGTGCCGCCTCGTCCAAGGATTGAGCCATGGACCGAAAACACTGGTCGAGGCTGATGCCGCTTTCGAGCATCAAGAGCAGGAGATCGAGTAGAAAAGGCAGTTCCGCGCCCACCCGTCGCTGGCGTACCGAAGCGCGCCATTGCAAAACGAACTTGGCCAGCAGATAGACGACGGCCCCCCCCACCAGCGGATAGAACCGCGCCAGCCCTGCCCATCGGCCGGTCAACCACAGCACGAGGCCAGTTCCGGCCGCGACAGCGATCACCGCCGCCAAGCGGAGAGCAGCGAAGATCAGGACCGCCTGGGGATCATAGTAGCCGGCCGCCCGCAGATACCGCGCGATCTCTTCACGATCCTTGCTGCCAGCGACAAAGATGCGTTCGAACGGGCGAAGCCAGCCGAGCGATACACCTCCTGTACTCACGCCTCCTGTACCGTTGTCGCGCGCACGTTCGCCCAGGCCGGTCAGGCGCCGGTTGAGCCGTGTCTCGTGCCGAATGCCGCGCAACCCCAGGCCAATGAAGATGACGCTGGACGCCGCGATAAAAACGAAGACCACGAATTCGAAGGGCGGCAGCGGCATGACCTAGAACTCCAACCGCATGATACGGCTCATCACCAGGAGGCCGGCCGCCTGCAGACCGAGTGCAATAAGCGCCAGCCGATGCCCTTGCGCGGTCTCGATGAAGAACATGATATAGCTGGGCTTGGTGATGCCGATCATGACGGCCGCGGCAAAGGGCATGAGCCCAAGCACAATTGCGCTGAACCGAATCTCGGCCGTCGCCGACCTGAGTTCACGCCCGACCCTGGCGCCATCGCGCAGGATCTGAACAAGGTTGGCAAGGACCGTTGACATCCGGCCGCCAAACCGGAAATTGGTCTCGACAGCCGCGGCCAGCATATAGAGTTCCGGCACCTTCAGGCGATCGGCCAACCAACGAATACTTTCCGGGATCGGCGCGCCATTGTTGATGCGCCGAATGAGCGGATTCAAATAGCGCTGCATTTCCGGCCCGGAATTCTCTGCGGTTGTCAGCAAAGCCTGCTGCATGGAGTTGCCGATGGTCAGCAGTTGGCGCAACGCATCCAGAAAGAACGGCAGCCCGTTGATAAAGGCGGCGAGGCGCCGCGCCGCCAGCAACCGCAAACCGAAGATCCCGCCACCCAGCACGATCGCCGCGATCACGCAGCCTACGATCGGGCCAGCCAGCAGGGTCAATATGGAGGCGACAGCCAGAAGCGCGCAGCCGGCAGCAAGCACTATCTGCGGGCGCAACGCAATGTCGGCCCTGGCCAGCCAAAGCTCAAGGAACTGGGGGCCACCCCGCTCGCTCGCCACGAAGCGGTTACGTGAAAGACTGACGGGCGAGGGGGTGCTCAGCCCCTGCAATTCTTCCAGCCGATCCTGCATCTGCTGATTTCGACGCCGTTGCCCGCCGCTCGCCAGAAATCCGATGCCGGCCAGAAAGAACAGCGAAGCAACCCCGAGAAGAAGAAATCCCGACCCGTTCATGGCGCTGGCCTCGACGCAGTCCGCAACTCCGACATGCCAACCAGCCGGTGCGCGAAATGGGGGCGTGCGGACAGGGTTCTGAATTCACCCAGGCCGCTCATCGGCGGCTGCTCTTCAAAGGAAAAAAGCTGGTTCAGACTATATTGTTCGCCTTCGAGGCCGGTCAGCTCCGACACCGTCGTAACCCGCCGCTTGCCGCTGGCCATGCGATTGACCTGGACCATGATGTGAATGCTGTTGGCGATGTAGCGCCGGATCGTCTTCGGATCGCCGGTCAGCCCGCCGAAGCCGAGCAGCATTTCCAGCCGTCCGAAGGCGTCGCGGCTGGAATTGGCATGCATCGTCGCCATCGACCCGTCATGGCCGGTGCTCATCGCCTGCAGCATCTCGACCGCCTCGGCGCCGCGCACCTCGCCCAGGATGATGCGGTCGGGCCGCATCCGCAGCGCGTTGCGCACCAGGTCGCGGGCGGTCACCTCGCGGCTGCCGTCGAGATTGGGCGGCCGCGTCTCAAGCCGCACCACATGGCTCTGCCGCAGCTGCAGTTCCGCCGCATCCTCGATGGTGATCAGCCGTTCCCTCTCATCGATATTGGCGCTCAGCATGTTCAACAGCGTGGTCTTGCCCGAGCCCGTGCCGCCGCAGATCAGGATGTTGAGGCGCGAGCGCACCGCGGCGGCAAGGAAGCTCATCATCTCCGGGCTCATCGAACCGAGCCGGACATAGTCCTGCGCCGTCAGGCCCTGGATCCGGAACTTCCGGATCGACACCATCGGCCCATCCAGCGCGATCGGTGGGATGACGATGTTGACGCGCGATCCGTCCGGCAGCCGGGCGTCGACATAGGGCGTCGCCTCGTCGACTCGGCGACCGATCGGACTGACGATGCGCTGGATGATGTTCATCAGATGCGCGGTGTCGCGGAACCGGGCCGGCACCGGCGACATCTGGCCGGCACGCTCGACATAGATCCTGAACGGCCCGTTGACGATCACGTCATCGATCGTCGGGTCCTTGAGCAGCGGCTCGAGCGGGCCGAGCCCGATGACCTCGTTCTGCACCTCGGCGGCAAGCAGCGCGCGCTCGGCGGCGTTCAGCGCCAGCCCCTCCTTGGCGGCGAAGCGGGTGATCGCCTGCTCGATGCCGTCGCGGATCATCGGCCGGCTGGCCGCCTCGGAGGTGATGCCGAGCGCCTCGAGCTGCTCCAGCACCAGGTTGAAGATGGCGAATTTGGTGCGCTGATAGCCGTCGGTGGTGCGCAGCTCCGCCGCCGCCTGTTCGGGGTCCGCCCCGCCCCTCACACCGACGCCGTTGATCAGCCCTGCCATCGTCGCGCCTCCCTCACGACGTCCGCAGCCGGCCGAACAGGCCGCTGCCGCGTGGCGTCGGCCGGGCCACCGGGGCTAGTGTCGGGGCCCCCTCGGCCGCCAGCTTCTCCAGCGCTCGGGAGTAGGCGGCGCGCGGTTGCTCCAACACCAGCGGGCGCCCGGCGTTGAGCGCGTTGATCAGCTCGACCCGTGCAGCCGGCAGGCGCACCGAGCGGCGTAGCCCGAGCGCCTCTCGCATCTGCTCCTCGGTCAGCGTGATCCCCGGCGCGTGGTCCTCGACCACCAGGGTGATGCGGTCGAGCACCTGGGCGCTCGGGCCGATCTGCACCAGCAGGTCGCGGCAGGCCTTGACCGCGGTGAACCGCTGCGGCGCCACCAGGTAGATCCGGCCGGCGGCGCGGACGAATTCGGTCAGCAGGCCGGGATGGCGGATGCCGCCGACATTCAGGATCACCTCGCCGAACAACGCCCGCAGCACCAGCAGCATCGAGGCGATCGCGTCGGGGGCGATGTCGTGCACCTCCTCGCCGGCCACCGCCAAAGGCAGGATGTGCAGTCCCGACGGCGCATGCCGGCCGAGTGCCGAGGACAGGAGCGTGCGGTCCAGCCGCGGCAGGTCCTGGACCGCATCACGGATGGTGTAGTTGAGCGGCACGTTGAGCGCGGCGCCGGCCTCGCTCGACGGCAACGCCCCATCGATCAGCAGCCCGCCCCCTGCCGCCTTCGCGCGCAGCACCGCGAGGTTGACCGCGAACAGGCCTTCGCCGCCGGGCTGGCCGCTCATCACCAGAGTGAGGGCGCCGCTGCCGATCGCGTCGCCGCGCGGCGCGCCGGTGAGATGCCGGCCGAGCTGCTCGCTGAGCGCTTCGCCCTGGGCCCTGCGGTCGATCACGTCGGCCGCCCCGGCGCGGATCGCCCGCAGCACCGACCGGGCATCGCCCTCGTCGCCGAGGACGATGATCGGCGCATCCGGATCGGCGGCGGTCAGCGCCCGCATCGCCTCGGCCAGCCCGGTGCCGAACCCATCGACCGGGTCGGCGTCGAGCAGGACCAGATCCAGCTTCACCTTGCCGCACAGTTCGAGCAGCGGTCCCGTGTCCGGGGTCGAGCGGATCACCGCTGCGACGCCTTCCAGCGCGGCGATCAGTCCGGCGGCGAGATTGGTGTCCGAGGTGGCGACGGTGATCCGGAACATTGCTGCCTACCGCATGAGCCCATAGGGTGCGAGATGGTCCTGCACCTGGTCGACATTCAGGATCATGTCGCCGATGGTCGGGTTGAGCTTGCGCGTATCCACCCCCGGCAGCGGCGGGACCTGGTTCGGCGCCAGCGGGGTGACCAGCCGCGGCGTGGCGACGATGATCAGTTCCTGCCGCTCCTGCTGGTTGTTGGTTGACTTGAACAGCGCGCCGATGATCGGGATGTCGCCCAGCCAGGGGAACTTGCTCTCGTTGACCGCGCTGTTGCTGTAAATGAGGCCGGCGAGGACGAAGCTCTGACCGCTGCCGAGTTCGACCGTGGTCGAGGTCGAGCGGCGGCGGAAGGCCGGCACGTTGAACCCCTGGATCTGAAGTGCATTGGCGTAGTCGAGCTCGCTGACCTCGGGCGAGACCTTGAGTACGATGCGCTTGTCCGACAGCACCACCGGCGCGATGTCCAGTTTGACGCCGTACTGGTGGTACTCGATGGTGATGGTGCCGTTGTCGTTGCCGCCCTGCGGCACCGGGATCGGCACCTCGCCACCCGCCAGGAACTCGGCGTGCTCGCCGGAGCGGACCAGCAGCGTCGGCTGGGCCAGCAACTGGGTTAGCCCGGCCTGGGACAGCGCGCTGAGGATGCCGAGAATACCATTGCGGCGATCGCCAAGGAACAGATTGAAGGCGTTCGCCAGCGGAACCGTCGAGGTGACTTTGGAAACGGTGTTGCTGAACTCGTAGCTCTGCAGGGTGTTCGGCCCGACCAGCGCGCCTTGGAAATCGGTGCCGCCGAGTGCCGAGAAGCTGAAGCCGAGGGCCCGCAATGTGGTCGCCGACACCGCCGCGAACTGGATGTCGACCGCGACCATCTGGTTGCCGGTGACCTTCATCAGGTCGACCACCTTGCCGTCGCCATAGGCGTTGGCGATGCTCGTCGCCCGCGCATGGGCATCGAGGTCCGGCACCGAACCGGACAGCACCACGGTGTCGCCGTCGCGATTCACCCGCACGCCCTGCAGCCCGGGCTGTCCGCGGATCTGCCGCGCCGGGTCGCCGCGGTTGGGGATGGTCGGCAGCGCGACCGCCGGAGCGCCGCCGACGGTGACGTCGTAGGAAATGCCCTGGTCCGACCGGCTGGTGAAGATGGCGAGCGTGGTCTGGCCCGACTGCAGGCCCGTGATCTGCAACTGGTCCTGGTTCAGCGCGGTCGCATCGATGATGCCGCCCTGGCCGACGACGATGCGGGTGATCGGCGCGGGAAGGTCGATCACCCGCTGGGCGCCGACGCCGAGCCGCAGTTCCTCCGCCCCCGCCGCGCCGGAGACGAGGACGAACACCGCGATGCAGAGCATGCGGACCACAAATCTCATCGCGGCTCTCCGGACCGGGGGTAGATCATCTGGCTGCGGTCGCCGACGATCAGCTCGATCGCCTTCCGCTGCGGCGGCTCGACCGCGGCTGGCGGCGGGGCCGGGCCACGGATGTCCGACAGCTTCGCGGTGTTGTCGGTGATCAGCTGCAGATCGTCCGGCCGGCGCAGAGCCAGATAGAAGGAGCCGAGGCTGCGGGCCAGGGCGAACTGGGCGATCTGGTCGGGCGTCATCGCCAGGCTGATTGTCCGCGACGGGTCGGGCCGACGGCCGCCGCCATTCTGGTCGGCCGGGGCCATCGCCGGATCGCCGAGGGTGGTGCCGACGGTGAGGACCAGCACATCCTGCAGCACGGTGCGCGCTTCGCTCAGATCCCCGCCGCCCTGGCGCTGCAGCCCGCCCTGCTTGTTCAGGGCGGTGTCGGGCAGCACCAGCTGGATGTCGACCTTGTCGCCCGGCCGGACGAATTCGCTGACCGCGATCTCGTCATTGGTCAGAATGCTGATCGCGCGAAGCCCCGGCGGGACCAGCGCGGCAAGCCCGGCCCTGGCCGGATCGGCAGAAACCACGGAATCGAGCAGCAGCTGCTGGGCCGGAATGTCCACCGTCGCGATCTTGCCGACCACGTCGCCGATCGCCGTCCTGGCACCCGCCGGCACCCCCCCTGCGATCGAGATGGAGCTCACATCCTCGCGGGCGATCACCTGCCCCCGGGCGATGAAGCGCGCCGCGGTCATCACCCCGAACACTTTGATGTCGGCCGGAGCGGGCTGAACGACCGGTGCCGGCGTCGACGCCTGGGTCGACTCCACCGGCGCGTAGTTCTTGTAGACGCCATAAGCGATCAGCGAGATCGCCCCCAGACCCCCAAGGACCAGATAGGCTCGCGTCAGGACATTCGCATTCATCGGTCGGGGGCTTCAATGGGCATGTCGAAACCAATCAGCCTCGACGGGCGAGGCAAGCAATTTTTGAACCGGACGGCTAGCGTTTCGCTTCGCTCGAATATTCATGCATGGGCCGCACTCCTTAAAAGGTCAGATAAACTAACATTAATACCCCTTTATGTAGCACAAGCATGCCAATTCCACAAGTGTTTATTATGTAACACAAGAACCCGATCGTGTTCTTACTAGACGTCCCAAGCAAAGAAACCTGCATAAAATGATATGCACAGTTAGAAGATTTTGACCTTTGTGGAGTTAATTCCTAGACACTGACCTGGGGTTGCAGATTACATCGAAATATACCTAATATTTATTTATGTCCATTTTTCTGATGACCGCGTCAACACGAAAGTTTGGGCCAAGGCGCCGTAGGCACGACCAAAGGTTGTAAAGCTGACACACATGGAGCATTGACGAATCCTTGGATTCGCGATGCGGCCTTCCCTGCGCCTCCTTGGGTCTGCCAACATTCCGATCATCGGCGCCCTGACGATCCCGTTGTCCGGCCCACTCCTGGAAGGTCTCCAGCCGGCGGCCGCAGGGTTCGATTGTCGTTGCCAAATCACCCCGCGCCACTAACCTGAAAACGGTTGCATCGGGCACCAGAACCCGGGCACACGACCACAGGAGGGAACCATGTCCGGGAGACACCTGACCTCGCTCGCCGCCCTGTTCGTCCTCGGGCTGGCGGCCACGCCGGCCACAGCGGGCGTCGACGTCACCTTCGCCTGCGGATCGACCGGCATCCAGTCCAGATTGTGCGACGAGGCAGCTAAGGCCTGGTCGGCGAAGACCGGCAACACCGTCAAGATCGTCGCGGCTCCGCAATCGACCTCGGAACAGCTGGCGCTCTACCAGCAGTTCCTGACCGGGAAGTCCGGCGACATCGACGTGTTCCAGGTCGACGTCATCTGGCCCGGCATCCTGGGCAGCCATTTCGTCGACCTGAAGCAGTATGTCGACCAGGCCACCATCGACCAGTACTTTCCAGGCATCGTCCAGGGGCTGACCCGCGACGGCCACCTCCTGGCCCTGCCGTGGTACACCGATGCCGGGTTGCTCTATTACCGCCAGGACCTGTTCGACAAATACCAGATCAAGGTGCCCGCGACATGGGAGGAGATGACCGCGGCCGCCAAGACCATCCAGGAGGGCGAGCGCAAGGCGGGCAACGACCGCTTCTTCGGCTTCGTGTTCCAGGGGCGGGCCTATGAGGGGCTGACCTGCGACGCGCTGGAATGGATCGTCAGCTTCGGCGGCGGCACCATCGTCGATGCGGACGGCAAGATCACCGTCAACAACCCGCAGGCGGCCAAGGCGCTGGACCTCGCCGCCTCCTGGATCGGCACCATCGCGCCCGACGGCGTGCTGAACTACACGGAGGAGGATGCGCGCGGCGTGTTCCAGTCCGGCAACGCCGCCTTCATGCGCAACTGGCCCTATGCCGCCAGTCTCGCCGAGGCGACCGACAGCCCGGTCAAAGGCAAGGTGGGATATGCCCCGCTGCCCAAGGGCGATGGCGACGGCGCCCGGCACGCGGCGACGCTGGGCGGCTGGCAGATCGCGGTGTCGAAATATTCCGCCCACCCCAAGGAAGCGGCGGAATTCGCGATGTATCTGACCAGCCGAGAGGAACAGAAGCGCCGCGCCATGGAGGGCGGCTATCAGCCGACCATCCCGGCACTCTACGAAGACCAGGAACTCCTGGCGAAGCGGCCTTTCTTCAAGATCACGCGCCAAATCCTCGACGGCACCGCCGCCCGCCCCTCGGCGGTGACCGGGGAACGCTACAGCGAGGTCTCGACCCTGTTCTGGAATGCGGTGCACGCCACCCTGTCCAAGAACGGCGACGCTGCGACCAACCTGGCGCAGCTGGAGAAGGACCTGAACCGGCTGAGCCGCGGCGGCCGCTGGTGAGCATCACGCAATAGCAGACGGGCAAAGGAAGACGGAATGTCGGTCAAGGTCATCCAGGTCGGCCTCGGCGGCTGGGGCACCAACTGGGCCCACACCATCCTGCCGCAGGTGAAGGCGGTCGACGTCGTCGGCTTCGTCGACGCCAGTCCGGAGGTGCTGAAGCGGGCGCAGGAGACGCTCGGCCTCTCGGAGGCCAAGTGCTTCCCCAGCCTCGACACGGCGATCGCCGCGGTCGAGGCCGAGGGCGTGCTGGCAGTGCTGCCGACCGCCGGCCACAAGAGCGTCAGCGAGATGGCGCTGAAGGCCGGCAAGCACGTGCTGGTCGAGAAGCCCTTCACCTCGACGCTGGAAGAGGCCCAGGCGCTGATCGCGCTGGCGAAGCAGGCCGGCCGGGTGCTGATGGTCAGCCAGAACTACCGCTACCAGGCGGCGGTGCGGACGGTGGCCGACCTGGTGCGGAAGCGCACCTATGGCAGGGCACTCTCGGCGCTGATCGACTTCCGCCAGAACTGGAAGGTGACCGGGCACCGCTACCACGACATCCCCGGCCCGCTGCTGCTGGACATGGCGATCCACCATTTCGACCTGATGCGGATGATCTTCGGCGAGAATGTGCAGCGCGTCGCCTGCCGCAGCTGGAACACGCCGGACAGCCCGTTCAAGGACCATGCCGCCGCCCATGCGCTGCTGGCGCTCGAGAGCGGCATGATGGTGTCCTACAACGGCTCCTGGGTCTCCCGCGGCACGCCGACCACCTGGACCGGCGAATGGGCGATCGAATGCGAGGAGGCCGAACTGCTGTGGCAGGCGCGCGGCGTCGGCGGCGCGATCGCCGACAAGGTGGTGCTGCGCCGGCCCGACGGCACCACCGAGGACCTGCCGATGACCCCCGTCGAGCTGATCGACCGGGCCGGCACGCTGAACGCCTTCGCCCAGGCTGTGCGCGGCAAGCCGCCGCGCTACTTCACCTCGGGCGAGGACAACATCCAGTCCCTCGCCACCAGCTTCGCCAGCATGCGGTCGGGCGCTCAGGACGGCACGTGGGTGCAGCTGTCCGACATCCTGCCCTGAGAGGCCGGCCGCTGACCGCCCAACTCCGGAGACATCTGACATGGCCCTTCCCCGCCTGCTGGTCTGGAACGAATACCGGCACGAGTTGCAGAACCCCGACGTCTCCGCCGTCTATCCCGACGGCATCCATGAGGCGATCGCCGCCCCCCTGCGCCAGCGCGGCTTCCCGGTGTCGACCGCGACCTTGGACCAGCCCGAGCACGGGCTGACCGACGAGGTGCTGAACGGCGCCGACGTGCTGCTGTGGTGGGGCCACAAGGCGCATGAGGATGTGTCGGACGCGGTGGTCGAGCGGGTGCGCCGCCACGTCATGGGCGGCCTCGGCCTGATCGTGCTGCATTCCGCCCACTACTCGAAGATCTTCCGCCGGCTGATGGGCACCAGCTGCAGCGTCAACTGGCGGGTCCACGGCACCCAGGGCGAGAACGAGCGGATCTGGGTCACCGCCCCGGCGCATCCGATCGCCGCCGGCCTCGACCGCTGCATCGAGATCCCGCAGGAGGAGATGTATGGGGAGTTCTTCGACGTGCCGGAGCCGGACGAGCTGATCTTCGTCAGCTGGTTCAAGGGCGGCGAGGTGTTCCGCAGCGGCCTGACCTACCGCCGCGGCTACGGTCGGGTGTTCTACTTCCGGCCGGGCCACGAGACCTTCCCCAGCTACCACCACGCCGAGGTCCAGAAGGTCATCGCCAACGCCGCCGCCTGGGCCGCCCAGCCCGGCGTCCGCCGCACCCCGCCGGACAATGCTCGGCGGGAGCCGCTGGAGAAGATGGGGTAGGTCCGCCACTCTTCCTCCTCGGCCCGGAGCCCAAACCCTGAAATGAAGCGGGCGGACCGATCGGCCCGCCCGCTGGCATTTTCAGCTGAAACCAGGATCAGAACGGGATCTCGTCGTCGAGATCGTCCGCCATCGGGGCACGGCCACCGCCGCCACCCGACGAACCGCCGCCGGACGGGCCGCCGAAGCCGCCGCCCGAGGATCGGCCGCCGCCGGAAGCGCCGCCGCCGAAGCCCCCGCCGCCACCGCTCGCGCCGCCTTCATCCTCGAAGCCGCCGCCCCCACCGCCGCCTTCGCCGCGGCCGTCGAGCATGGTCAGCTCGCCCCGGAACGGACGCAGCACCACCTCGGTGGTGTAGCGCTCGGCGCCGCTCTGGTCGGCGTATTTGCGGGTCTCCAGCTGCCCCTCGATATAGATCTTCGATCCCTTCTTCAGGAACCGCTCGACCACCCCGACCAGCGCGTCGTTGAACACCACGACGCGGTGCCACTCGGTGCGCTCCTTGCGCTCACCGGTGGTGCGGTCCTTCCAGTTCTCCGACGTCGCAACCGAGAGATTCGCGACCCGCCCGCCGTTCTGGAAGGACCGGATCTCCGGATCGCGGCCGAGATTGCCGACCAGAATGACCTTGTTGACGCTGCCAGCCATGACCCAGACCTCGTAAGACTCAATCAGGGGCGGACCCTAGAGCCGGATGACCCGAATTGGAATTGCAAAGCGATTCCGTTCCGGGTCGAGGCCACGCCCACACGCGAGAACAAAAGAGGATCATCCACCCGGGCGGCCCGGTTTGCAACCGCCATCTCGGACCCGGCGGGCCCGAGAGACCGGTCTCAGGTGAAGGCGTCGGGCATGCTGTCCTTCTTGCGGCGCATGAAATCCTGCAGCGCCTCGTCGATCGCGGGGTCGATCGCCGGCGCCTCGTACTCCTCCAGCATGCGCTTCCAGATGGTGTTGGCGCGCTGGGAGGCGTCCTGCCGGCCCTCGGCTTCCCACTGCTCGTAGGAATTGTTGTCGGCAATGGTCGAACGGTAGAAGGCGTTCTCGAAATTGCGCTGGGTGTGGTCGCAGCCGAGATAGTGGCTGCCCGGGCCGACCTGGCGGATCGCGTCCATCGCCTGGCCGTTCTCGCTGAGGTCGATGCCCTCGGCCATCACCTGCATCATGCCGAGCTGGTCGGTGTCGAGGATGAACTTCTCGTAGGAGCTGACCAGCCCGCCCTCGAGCCAGCCGGCGGCGTGCAGCACGAAGTTGACGCCGCCCAGCATGGTCGGCAGCAGGGTCTGGGCGCTTTCGAACGCGGCCTGCGCGTCCGGCGCCTTCGAGCCGCACAGCGACCCGCCGGAGCGGAACGGCACGCCGAGGCGGCGTGCCAGGGCGGCGGCGCCATACAGCACCAAAGCCGGCTCCGGCGTGCCGAAGGTCGGCGCGCCCGACTGCATCGAGATCGAGCTGGCGAAGGAGCCGAACACCACCGGCGCACCGGGTCGGCACAGCTGCGCCGTGGCCATGCCGGCCAGGCTTTCGGCCAGGGTCTGGGTCAGCACGCCGGCACTGGTCACCGGCGCCATGGCGCCGGCCAGGATGAACGGGGTGACGATCACCGCCTGGTTGGCGCGGGCATAGGTCTTGAGGGCACCGAGCATGGTGCCGTCCCACACCATCGGCGAATTGGCGTTGATCAGGCTGATCAGCACGCAGTTCTTGTCGACGAACTCCTCACCGAACACCAGCCGCGCCATGGCGACCGTGTCCTCCGCCCGCTCCGGCGCCGTCACCGACCCCATGAAGGGTTTGTCGGAGTATTTGATGTGGGAATAGACCATGTCGAGATGCCGCTTGTTCACCGGCAGGTCAACCGGCTCGCACACGGTGCCGCCGGAGTGGTGCATCACCGGCGTCATGTAGGCGAGCTTCACGAAGTTGCGGAAATCCTCGATCCGGGCGTAGCGGCGGCCTTCGTCGAGGGTGCGGATGAAGGGCGGGCCGTAGACCGGGGCGAAGACGGTGTTGTTGCCGCCGATCTGGACCGTCCTCTCCGGGTTGCGCGCGTATTGAGTGAATTCGCGCGGCGCGGTGGCCTGGATCAGTTGCCGGCACAGTCCGCGCGGGAAGCGGATGCGAGTGCCCTTGACGTCGGCCCCGGCCGCCTTCCACAGCTCCAGCGTCTCCTCATCGTCGCGGAACTCGAGGCCGATCTCCTCCAGCACCGTGTCGGCGTTGTGCTCGATGATCTCGAGCCCGTCGGTCTTCAGCACCTCGTAGAGCGGGATCTTGCGCGAGATGTATTTCAGCTGCTGCAGGCCGCCGCCGCGGCGCAGGGCACGCCGGGCCTCGGCCCCGCCCCGGCCGCGGCGCCCGGACCGGCCACCCTCCGGGGCGTCTCCGGCTGCGGCATCATCCGGCGGAGTCACGGCAGAATCGGTCATGGCGTTATCCTTCTCCCAGGCTTCCGATGCTACGCCGCGAGGCCGTGCCGGCCATCGTGCCTGCGACCAGCCTTCGCCCGCCCACGACACTGCACGCGACACCATCGCATGTCACACGCATCGCCTTGAACCCGGGCGTCGGCCAGGCTACCTGGAAGGGGCCATGACCTTCGACCTGCCCCCCATCGTCTCGCCCTGCACCGGCGTCTGCACGCTCGAGGCCGAGACCGGCCTGTGCGCCGGCTGCCTGCGCACGGCGGAGGAGATCGCGATGTGGCGCGACACCGACAACACCCAGCGCCTGGCCATCCTGCAGCGCCTGAAGGAACGTCGCCGCGCCCGCGGCCGCACTAGCGCAGCGGACAGCCGGCCACGGCGCCGACAGCCCCAATCCGTCTAGGGAGAACCCCATGCAGACCCGCCGTTTCGGCAAGACCGGCTGGACCGTTTCCGCCATCGGCTTCGGCGCTTGGCAGATCGGCGGATCCTGGGGCGACGTCGGCGAGACCGACGCCCTGGCCGCGCTGAACGCCGCGATCGATGCCGGCGTCACCCTGATCGACACCGCCGACGTCTATGGCGACGGCCGCAGCGAGAAGATCATCGCCCGGCTGCGACGCGAGCGGCCGGAGATCAAGGACCGAGTCAAGGTGCTGACCAAGGCCGGCCGTCGCCTCAACCCGCATGTCACCGAGGGCTACACCATCGAGGCGATCGAGGCCTTCATCGACCGGTCCCGCGCCAACCTGGAGATGGAGACGCTGGACCTGGTGCAGCTGCACTGCCCGCCGCCCGAGGTCTACTACACCCCCGCCCTGTTCGAAGGGCTGGACGGGCTGGTCCGCGCCGGCAAGATCCGCCATTACGGCGTGTCGGTGCAGAAGGTCGAGGAGGGGATCAAGGCGATCGGCTATCCCGGTGTCGCGTCGGTCCAGATCATCTTCAACATCCTGCGGCAGCGCCCGGCGGAGCTGTTCTTCGGCCTGGCCAAGGCGGCTGACATCGCCATCCTGGCCCGGGTGCCGCTGGCCAGCGGCCTGCTGACCGGCAAGATCAGCCGCGACACCCATTTCGCCGCAAACGACCACCGCCAGTTCAACCGGCACGGCGAGGCCTTCGACGTCGGCGAGACCTTCTCCGGCGTGCCGCTCGAGGTCGGGCTGCAGGCGGTGGAGGAGCTGCGCCGCATCCTGCCGCAGGGCGTGCCGATGGCCCAGGCGGCGCTGCGCTGGATCCTGATGCACGACGCCGTCTCCGCCGCCATCCCAGGCGCCCGCAACCCGGAGCAGGCGCGCGGCAACGCCGCCGCCGCCGACCTGCCGGCGTTCAGCCCGGCGCAGATGGAGGCGATCCGCGACCTCTACGACCGCCTGATCGCGCCGCATGTCCACCACCGCTGGTAGCCGCCCATGACCACCCTCACCGTCGCCGCCACCCAGACCTTCTGCACCTGGAACGAGGCCGAGACCCTGGACCGGGTCGAGGCCCTGGTGCGCCAGGCCGCCGGCCGCGGCGCCCAGATCGTGCTGCCGCAGGAGCTGTTCGCCGCCCCGTACTTCTGCCGCGACGAGCTGCAGTCGCACTTCGCCCTGGCCAAGCCGATCGACGGCCACCCGGTGGTCGAGCGCTTCCGCGCGCTGGCGGCGGAGCTGCAGGTGGCGATGCCGGTGAGCGTGTTCGAGCGCGCCCACAACGCCTATTACAACTCGATCGCCATGGTCGACGCCGATGGCAGCGTGCTGGGCGTCTATCGCAAGTCGCACATCCCGGACGGGCCGGGATACGAGGAGAAGTTCTACTTCAACCCCGGTGACACCGGCTTCCGGGTGTGGAAGACCCGCTACGGCGCGGTCGGCTGCGGCATCTGCTGGGACCAGTGGTATCCGGAGGCCGCGCGCTGCATGGCGCTGATGGGCGCCGACGTGCTGCTGTACCCGACCGCGATCGGCAGCGAGCCGCAGGACGGCGCGCTGGACAGCCAGCCGCACTGGACCCGGGTGATGCAGGGCCATGCCGGGGCCAACCTGATCCCGTTGGTGGCGTCGAACCGCATCGGCACCGAGCAGGGCGAGCGCTTCGCCCAGACCTTCTACGGCTCGTCCTTCATCGCCGACCAGACCGGCGCGCTGGTGGCCCAGGCCGGGCGCGACGCCGAGGAGGTTCTGGTGGCGCGCTTCGACCTCGACGCCATCCGGGCGCAGCGCGCCAGCTGGGGCCTGTTCCGCGACCGCCGGCCGGAGCTGTATGGCGCGGTCCTGACCTATGACGGGGTCACGCGCCCTTCCTGAACTGTCCGAACCGAGTGGGTCGGGTTCGCTTCGGGCGAGCCCAACCCCTTTGTCTGGCGGGCGCTGTTGGGTTCGCGTGCCGCGAACCGAACCTACAATGATGTTCGGCGGCATCGTCATGTCGCCATGAGAACATAACAGGAACATGCGAGTCAATCAGAACCGCGCCGCCTCGCTCACTCGGCTGCGGCCGGACTCGGCCTTCCGTCGGTGGCGATCTCGGCCAGCAGCCAGTCGCGGAAGGCGGCGATCTTCGGCACGTCGCGGCGGCTCTCGAGATAGACGAGGTAGTACGAGCCTTCCTCGCGGATGCTGAACGGGAAGGGCCGGATCAGCTCCCCCGAGGCGAGCTCGTCGAGGAAGAAGGTCGGGTTGACCAGCGCCACACCCTGCCCGGCCTGCGCCGCGCGCCCCAGCATCTGCTGGTTCTCGAGCCGCATGCCGCCGTCGGACACGCCGTACGGCACGACCACGCCAGCGACGGCGAACCAGCGCTGCCAGTAGCCGTCGCCGCTGTCCCAGAACAGCGGCAGGCGCAGCAGGTCGCGCGGGTCCTCGATGCCGCCGGCCCGGTCGCGCAGCGCCGGGCTGCATAGGGCGGTGTACTCGATCGGCATCAGCGGATGGGCGGTCAGGCCGGGCCAGACGCCCATGCCGTGGCGGATACCGATGTCGTGGTCGCCACGGGTGAAGTCGATCAGATTCGTCTTGGTGTCGAGCCGCACGGCGATGTCGGGATGGGCCAGCTGAAACCGGCCGAGCCGCGGCACCAGCCAGTTGGTGGCGAAGGTGTGGATCGAGGTGATCGAGAGCAGCCCGCCGGTGTCGTCGCGCGCCGCGGCGAAGGCGCCGGCCAGCCGGGCCAGGGCCTCGGTCACCGCCGGCGCCAGCCTCTCCCCGGTTTCGGTCAGCGCCACCTTCCGGGTGAGGCGGAGGAACAGCGGCGCGCCGACCCGGTCCTCCAGCATGCGGATCTGGTAGCTCACCGCCGCCTGGGTCATGCCCAGCTCGGCCGCCGCCTTGGTGAAGCTGAGATGCCGCGCCGCCGCTTCGAACACGCGGATGGCCGGCAGCGGCGGCAGGCGCGAGGCTGATGCTTCATCCATTAAGACAGCTTATCCGTTGCTTATCGAGAACGCGTTGGTCGAACGCCCGACGAACGCCGATATTCCTCTCGTACGGAGCCCATCGCAACGCACGGCCCGGTGAACCCATCAACAGAGCTGATGCGTTCGGGGCCGCCAGGAGACCGACATGACCAGCATCGTCCAGCGGGCGCCCGTGCGCCCGATCCCCCGGCTTCGCCCTCGGCGCGGCCTGCTCTCCCTCCTCCGCGCCGCCGCGCAGCGGATGCTGCGCCCGGCCGCCGGCCGGGTGCTCGACCCGAACGCCCTGTCCGACCAGCTGCGCCGGGACATGGGGTTCGACCGCAGCTAGCCGGCCCGCATCGCCATCGCTGCCGCCGCCTCGGCCAGCAGCCAGTCGCGGAACAGCGCGATCTTCGGGACCTCGCGGCGGGCCTCGAGATGGACGATGTAGAAGCCGCCCTCCTCGCGCAGCAGCGTCGGGAAGGGCTGCACCAGCTGGCCCGAGGCCAGCTCCTCGGCGAAGAACAGCGGGTTGAGCAGCGCCACGCCCTGCCCCGCCTTGACCACCTGGCCCATCATCTGCTGGGTGTCGAGCCTGAGCCCGTCATCGGCGACCGAGGCCGGCACCGCCACGCCGGCCGCGGCGAACCAGCGCTGCCAGGCATCGGCATCGTCCCACAGCAGCGGCTGGCCCAGCAGGTCGCGCGGCTGGGCGAAGCCGCCGGCGCGGTCGCGCAGCGCCGGGCTGCACATCGGCGTGTATTCGACCGGCAGCAGCCAGTGCGCCGCCAGCCCCGGCCACACGCCGCGGCCGTAGCGGATGCCGAGGTCGTAGTCGCCGCGGGTGAAGTCGACATTGCCCTGGCCGGTGTCGACCCGCACCATGGTGCGGGGATGGGCCGACTGGAACCGGCCGAGCCGCGGCACCAGCCAGTTCGAGGCCAGGGTCATCACGGTGGTGACCGAGAGCATGCCCCCGGCGGCATCGTCGCGCAGTGCGGCGAAGGCCCCGGCCATGCGCGACAGCGCATCGGTCAGCGCCGGCGCCAGCCGCGCCCCGGCCTCGGTCAGCGCCACCTTGCGGGTGAGGCGGAGGAACAGCGGCGTGCCGACCCGGTCCTCCAGCAGGCGGATCTGGTAGCTGACCGCCGCCTGGGTCATGCCCAGCTCCGCCGCCGCGCGGGTGAAGCTGAGGTGGCGGGCCGCGGCCTCGAACACCCGCACCGCGGCGAGCGGCGGCAGCTGGAAGCCTGGCTGGGTGTTCATCGGGTGCGGCCGCCCCTGCCCTCCTCAGTCCAGCGTCTGCAGGCACTCCCGCAGGGTCTCGACGATGCGGTCGATCTCGCCCTTCTCGATGATGAAGGGCGGCGACAGGGCGACGATGTCGCCGGTGGTGCGGATGCCCACCCCCTTCTCGAAGCACTTGATGAACAGGTCGTAGGCCCGCGCCGTCGGCTTGCCCGCGATCGGCTCCAGCTCAACCGCGCCGATCAGGCCGAGGTTGCGGATGTCGATGACGTGGCGCGCGCCCTTCAGGCTGTGCAGCGCCTGCTCCCAGTACGGCGCCAGGTCGGCCACGCGCTGGAACAGCCCCTCCTCGCGGTAGACGTCGAGGGTCGCCAGGCCCGCGGCCATGGCCAGCGGATGCGCCGAGTAGGTGTAGCCGTGGAACAGCTCGATCATGTGCTCCGGGCCGGTCATGAACGCGTCGTAGATGTGCTTGCGCACGCCGACCGCGCCGGCCGGGACCGCGGCGTTGGTCAGGCCCTTGGCCATCGTCACCATGTCGGGCTGCACGCCGAAATAGTCCGCGCCGAAAGCGGTGCCGAGGCGGCCGAAGCCGGTGATGACCTCGTCGAAGATCAAGAGGATGCCGTGCTTGTCGCAGATCTGCCGCAGCCGCTGCAGGTAGCCCTGCGGCGGCATCAGCACGCCGGTGGAGCCGGCCACCGGCTCGACGATCACGGCGGCGATGGTCGACGCGTCGTGCAGCGTCACCAGCCGCTCGAGGTCGTCGGCCAGTTCGGCGCCGTGCTGCGGCAGGCCGCGGCTGTAGGCGTTGCGGCCGAGGTCATGGGTGTGGCGCAGGTGGTCGACCCCGGTCAGCAGGGTGCCGAACGCCTTGCGGTTGGCGACGATGCCGCCGACCGAGACGCCGCCGAAGCCGGTGCCGTGATAGCCACGCTCGCGCCCGATCAGCCGGGTGCGGGTGCCCTGGCCGATCTGGCGCTGGTAGGCCAGGGCGATCTTCAGCGCGGTGTCGACCGCCTCGGACCCGCCGCCGGAGGCGAAGAACACATGGTCGAGGTCGCCCGGCAGCATCTGGGCGACGCGCGAGGCCAGCTCGAACGCCTTGGGATGGCCCATCTGGAAGGACGGGGCGTAGTCCATCTCCGCCGCCTGGTCCTGGATCGCCTGGACGATGCGCGGGTTGCAGTGGCCGGCATTGACGCACCACAGCCCGGCGGTGCCGTCCAGCACCTGGCGGCCGTCGACCGTGGTGTAGTACATGCCCTTGGCCCCGACATAGAGCCGCGGCGCCTGCTTGAACGACCGGTTCGCGGTGTAGGGCATCCAGAAGGATTCGAGGTTGTTCGGGGCGCGGGTGTCCGCGCGCGGCTGCAGGTCGTTCATGGCGGAAGCCTCCGGTCGAAGATTTGCCCGGGAGCGTAAGAGTGTTCGGATTGCTCGACAAGCGCCCGCCGGCGGAGAAAGATGGCAAAAGCCTGCCTTTACGGCCTCCTGCTTCTGGCGTTCGGAATGTCGAACAGCAAAACAGTCCCCACATCCCATCCCGAAGCCCCGGAGAGCCCGGACCCGGATGGCATCGACATCGGCGGCCGGCTGCGCCGCCTGCGCGAGGCCCGGGGCTTGAGCCAGCGCGAGCTGGCGCGCCGCGCCGGGGTCTCCAACGCCACGGTCTCGCTGATCGAGCAGAACCGCGCCAGCCCCTCGATCGGCTCCTTGAAGAAGGTGCTGGACGGGCTGCCGCTGAGCCTGGCGGAGTTCTTCGCCCTGGCCGAGGCGCCGTCCGACCCGGTGTTCTTCGCGGCGGCGGAGCTGACCGAGATCGCCGGCAGGACCGCCGGGCCGCATGGTGCCAAGGCTGGGGGCGCGGGGGGCGCCCCGGGGGCCGCGTCGGCCATCTCCTACCGCCAGGTCGGGCGCGACCTGTCGGGCCGGGCGCTGCAGATCCTGCATGAGCGGCTGGGCCCCGGCGCCGACACCGGCCCGACGCCGCTGAGCCATGCCGGCGAGGAGGGCGGCGTGGTGATCCGCGGCCGGGTGGAGCTGACGGTGGGCCCGCGCCGCCGCATCCTCGGCCCCGGCGACGCCTATTACTTCGAGAGCCGGGCGCCGCACCGCTTCCGCGTGGTCGGCGACGAGCCCGCCGAGATCGTGTCGAGCTGCACGCCCCCGAGCTTTTAGAGGCCGCGCCTGCGATGAGGACCGCGCGCCCGCAGGGCGCGCCCGTACGTCGCCTCTCCCGCTCGCGGGAGAGGTCGGAAATCCCCTTGGATTTCCGGGTGAGGGCTCTTTCCCACCGCCGGTGCCGCCCCTCACCCGGAGGCGCAAGCGCCTCCGACCTCTCCCGTAAACGGGAGAGGCAACACGATCCGGATTGTCACGAACGGAGCCCATCCCCGGCGCTCAACTGCTGTCCGGCGCCGGCAGTCTGGACGGCGGGCAGCCATCCCCGGATTCCTCCGGCGGCTCGCTCCAGCCATCCTCGGGGCCAGCGGCGACGGCCGCCGCATCGGCCAGGCCGGCCTCGCCACCGGCGCCATCCTCCCCGCCCTGCGGCGGCCATGCCGGCTCCGGCGGGCGGCCGATCCKGCGGCAGACCTCGCGCACGAACTCCTCGGGCGACAGGGTGTCGAGCTGYACGTCCAGGATCTCGTCCTCGACCAGCTTCTCCCACACCGCCGACCGGGTGTGYTCGACGCTCCAGCCCTCCCCGGGCGCCGCGGCCAGCCGGGTCGCGGCCTCGGCGGCCTGCTCCCGGCGCCGGCGGCGGCGCTCCTGCTCGCCCGAGCCCTCCCGCTCGCCCYTGCGCATCAGGTACTCGGTGCGGATCCGCTCGGTCATGGCGATCGACAGCCGCAGCGACCGCGACAGCCGCGACTGCATCAGCGCGAAATCCGGCGTCTGCGGCCCCGCCAGGGTGACCGATTGCTGCTGCGCGGTCATCCGCTTGGCCCGCAGATCGATCTCGGCCGCCTCGCGCAGGATGTGCAGCGCCCATCCCGTCCAGCGCAGGTCGGGATCGCTCGGCGGGGCCGGCTCGGGGGCGGAGGGCGCCTTGTCCATGAACATATAGAGAACATGGATGGCGAGTTAACGCTAGCACGATATCGTGCGGGCGCAGCCCGCCCGTAGCCACTCCTGACGCCACACGCGACAGGAATAGCGCTCCTCACTGATTGGCCCGAAGGCCCGGGCGAGGAAAGGTGCTAACGTATCGCGTAGCAAAGCCCTTGTGCCCGATTGAATGATCACCTTTGTCACGCTACTGAAATCGCCAAGCAGAAACAGCTAGCTTTGCCAAGTGCTCTTGGCGCCGCTCGATAGCTGAACGATCCCATAGGTCGACATCAGCCACCATGCGAGTAGTTAGCAAGCTACTTTCTCCAAATACTTTCCGCTTATCGGAAAACGATTTCCGACCCAAATCCTTATTTACTTGAGTCAACAAACATAGATTTCCTATTCTAAACACACTCTCTTCGACAGTATCCGGATCTTTAACAATTACATCCTTCCATTCATCTGCCGGATTTTTGGGCAGAATATGCTCTACAGTGAGAGATCCAGGCTGGAGTTCTTGAGCCATGATACCACGATCTAATCTAATCGCCTCAGCCTCTATCTTTCTTAGATAATATTGGGCCCTTGCATTATTTCTCTCCTGTTTAATCAAAAAATTCTGCCGAAACTCTTCGTCAGAGGGATATATGTCACGAAAATCCTGAAATACAGCCGTCGCCGAAGTAAGCTCTCCAGCAAAAATCTTTCGAGCAATGATAGATGCCGAAGATTCAAGCTTCCCCGTATTTCCTCCACCTATCAACTGATATCTAACAATGACAACCTCAAGCAATCTTAAGAGCCGCTCCATCTCTGAGACTGCAAGCTTGCTCAATGCCGCAAGCATTATGGGGTGCATTAGCTGCCCGCCGATAGCTCCCTGAGAACGGAGAACAGTTCGCACAGCCTCCGGATAGCGAGCCCATACCGGGTCATCAGCCGCATCGAGTGCAGCATAATGCTCGGAGGCACCAAGCATATCGAGCGACAAATCGATAGCACTTTGCGGCGTTGCATACTGCCGCTTAAAGGCATTAAAGAGATTCGTGGTCCGAATTCGCCCGTGTCTCGATGTCCAATACACCTTAAGAAAATTATCAGAACTAACATTAGCAAGAGTTGCCATCATTTGCGCCCATCGACTCTCAAGGTCGCGCACTTGAGTCTCAGACTTCGCGTCCGCGCTTCGGAACAAATGATTTTTTATTAAATCCAAAGGTGATAGATCCAGGCCGCGATCATTTAGGGTCTCGAAAATCGTAAATGCAGCGTCCTCACTTTCAACTATCAATCTTACCGCATGTGTTTGATCACGAATGTATAATACAAACTTAAAAAGATACTTTGCGGCTTCGGCAGGGCTTCCGTGAGAATTCGCCATTTTGCGAACACGCTCATGCGCATAGACTGCGGCCTCCAATAGCCTTCGATTGGGATCCTGCCGTTTCAGTCGATTTTTGACTTCTTCAATATCCTCAAGCGCAACCGATTTTAATATGTACTCGCTAAATGTCTGACTATTGGCTGCGTTCAGCGTTAGACGAGCTTGCAATTCCTTTTCACCGAGCTCGCTGCGACCAATAAACCATTCCTGTATTTTCGCAGCATCGTCAGCATGGTCACTATATTGCTGAAGCCAAGCGCGTATAGCCGACAAAACAATCACGACTGTTGCAAGGCGCTGCTGTCCATCAAGAACAGTGAGTATATTAGGGCGAGATCTTAAAAAAACCATCAACCCGAGAAAATATATGCCGCTCTCTTTTAAGATAGCATCTTCAATATCATCAAAAAGCTGCTCGATCTCCTCAACTCGCCAAGAGTAATCTCGTTGGTGGTTTGGCACAATAAACCGGCTATCCATCAGCATTTTACCGATTCCGACGGCCGGCGTTTCAGTAATTCCCCCGCTCATATTCTACTCCATCCATATATTTATTATATCCTAAACACTATCTTCGTGATGATCGTCTGAATCAGACTTCTTCTGATCCGATATTTTTTCAATTTCTGTCAACTTAAGATCGGCTTGCCGAGGCTTTCTCGGACGAGACCGCGGCACGCTTGCCTCCTCATCAATAGCGATATCGGCGGTCACCGTTCGAGCTAGCTCGGGCCAAAATAGCCTAAGCCTCCGCGAGAGTCCCGCAAGCAGCCCGGCTTCTGCATCAATGTTTGATAGAGCTGCGGCCGGGGCGACCTCGAGGGCCCAATGAGAGATCGACTGCGCATCTGTGCCAATCATTTTCCGCGTGACAATGGGCGAGGGCGTTTGCGCCGAAGCTGCGTCGGGATCAAAAACATAGATCCAAGCCGGACACGGTTGCTGCCGGGTGCGCCCTGGACTGAGGAGACTATAAGTTCCATCGGCCTCGGCGATCAATTCCGGCGCACCCAAATGTCGCTGCCAACTGTCCCATACCGATTGCGGTATCGCCAGAACGCAGCCGGCGCAACGCACGTGTTGGCCAAGCTGAAATTTGAACATCATCTGATAGAATGTTCGTTTGAACACATTGGCAATGTTCGGCCCCTCAACACCCTCCGAGAGCCACCATTGGTTCTCTTGAACAGTGGGACCGAATCGCTTGGGATGCATACGCAACCCTTCGCGTAGATTGCGTACGGCATCCCTATATGAGCCGTGGAAATCCATTGTTTGGATTTCTAGGATACCAAAGCGTCCGATATGAGGCAGTCCTTGCTCGGACGTGACCTCTACGATTGTTACATCGAACGAAAATTCTGGTGATCGCTCGGTCGGGGGTATCGACAGTTCACCACTAGTTTTTTTGTCAAAGTAGATAAATACCGGCTGCCCCTCGCCAAGGCGCTTCGCGATATCATTCCGCACATCAAGATGTTGCAATGTCACCGCAGGCGTCACGAACGGTGCTATCGACGGAGGAACAGAAAAGAGCTGGCGAGTCGCCCTAGAGACTAGTTCATCGCTAAGTGCACGGTAAGGGCAAACAAGCCAATCTTGTCTTGGCCCATTGCTAAGGCTGCTGATAGTACAGACACCGCGAGCGGCATCTGCCTTGATACACTTACGGCTTTCATTAGTAGCACTACTTAAAAATGGGCACCGCTCCGCTTGTTGATCAGCTACTGAGGCGGAAGTAGCGATAATATTGGGATGAATCCTGTGGCCAAACCATTCGCTAACAAAATTTCCCTGAGGACCAGATCGTTTTGCTGCCATAGTCATTCAGCTGCAAACAGGTGTGGCGCCGGCATCCGGTAGCGTGATTTTACTGGCGCCCGGCGCTCACCCGCGGGTTCCTCCAGTATCCGTCGAAGCTCCTCAGCTACGGCGCGACCAAGAAGGGGCGGTACAGCGTTTCCAACTTGGTCGTATTGCTGGGAGTAGCTACCTTCGAACTCAAACCAATCAGGGAAGCTTTGAATTCGCGCAGCTTCGCGAATGCTTATCGTCCGATGCTGAGCAGGATGCGTGTACTCTCCTGACTTGGGATCCCGAAATCGGGTGATGATCGAACGCGCGACGCTATCCCAATGCATTCGGCGATAGCGTCGCGTGTGGTCCTTCCGCAACGCTCTTTGCATACCCGGCGGTAATAGAGCGTGTGGCAAATCTCGCCAATCTTGGCCTGGATTCAGGCATGAGATGCGCGCCAAATTCTGCTTAGACAACCGCGCCGCATAGTGATTGTGCAACTTTTCGGTACCTGCCCGCATAGCGCTTTGAAATTCGCTCTGAGGCGGACCATCATAAACTGTGCTGACTTCTCCGGCACCGATTGCTGGCAAATCGCTGATAGCTTCTCCAATGGTGAGGAAGCCGTTCATATCTTCCTGGCTAATCGTACGATTGGGTACGAGATCGCCGATCCCGGCGCGACCGTGAGTAGGTGCAGGAAAGCCGCCACTACGCCCTTGATCAAGACGCCATCCGATGAAGAACATCCGCCACCGCATTTGTGGGACGCCATATTGAGCAGCAAGGAGTTCCGCGCATTCAACGGCATATCCGGCATCTGAAAATGCGCGTCCAATCTCATTTAATACCTTGCCGTGCGCGAGTGTAGCCAAACCCGGTACATTTTCGATTACGACGCAACGTGGCCGAAGCTCAGCCGCGATCCGCAGGAAATGAAGGAATAATCCATTTCGCGGATCCCAAACTTCGCGCTGACCGATGATACTAAAGCCCTGGCAAGGCGGACCACCGATCAACAGATCTAACTCGCCTGGCTTGAGCCCTATCTCGGCAAGTATCTTCCCGCCGCTTAGATCCTCCACATCCGCGTGACCGAAGGGGATCTCTGGCATGTTACGTGCGTGCGTCGCCGCGCAGGCCCCGTCCCGGTCTGAACAGAACACGACATCGAATCCGGAGTTCGCCAACCCTAGCGAGAGGCCGCCAGCACCCGAAAAAAGGTCGACAGCTGTTAGACGTCCTCCGCGCGGACGAGGTCGCGCTAGGTGATAAAAATTGCTACTCACTGCGATCGCCCCCGGAAAAGGTCCTGCTGCACCCCGAAATGCTCGTGATCGAGATATTCTCGAATAAGCCGAGCGATCAGGGTGGATTTCTTGTGACCCTTGGCCTTGCAATATGCGTCAAACCTCAGCGCATCCTCATCTGGCAGCAGCACGTGCACACGCGCGGTCGTTGACATCGTTGCGCTCCTCGATTCGCTCGCTACCATTGCGGCATGCGGCCTCGGGAATGTAAACAAAGCACAACTCCTGCGCACTTCTGCACACTTTAGCGGGACAGTATATTAGAACAAATGAGGAACAATTTCCAGCGCAAAAAGCAGATTCACTCCAGCCCAACGTGGAGGTGACAGGTGCCGAAAGCCTCCCTGGTTAACCCTCTCCGCAGCGTGAACATGTCGCGCATCCGGAGCAAAGACACTGGCCCCGAGTTGCTCGTGCGCAGCGCACTTCATCGCCTGGGGCTTAGATTCCGGCTCTATCGCCGGGACCTACCCGGTTCGCCTGATATCGTCCTTCATCGCCATCGCATCGCGATCTTTGTACACGGATGCTTTTGGCATAGGCATGAGAATTGCCGTCGCGCCTCTTTGCCCAAAACTCGCCAGGACTATTGGGGTCCTAAACTCGCCCGCAATGTCGCTCGCGACCTCGCTGCATCCGAAAAGCTCAAGACGGCTGGCTGGCGCGTAGAAGTCATTTGGGAATGTGATGCTTGTCAGCCGGCTCGTCTTTTAGCTCGGCTTGAGGAGATTTTCGGTTCTCGGCGCACCTGAGAAATGCCCGCCGGATCGGCTTATTTGCGAGGCTTTCCTTATCGCTCCTTACAATCGATCCCTTGCGATCATCCCCACCGGCCGCGCCCCTGCGGGTCGCGGCCCCGAACACCGCCCCCTCCGCCCGCGCCGGGTTCCCTATCCCCTCCCCTTGCGCTACATCACGACCTGCCCTTCGCCACACCGGATCGCGCCATGCCCGACTGGGTCTCGCTCGCGGAGCTGACCGCCCTCGTCCAGGTCGTCATCATCGACGTGGCCCTGGCCGGAGACAACGCCATCGTGGTCGGCATGGCCGCCGCCGGGCTGGAGGCCGCCCAGCGCCGCCGCGCCATCTTCTACGGCATCCTCGCCGCCACCGTCCTGCGCATCGTCTTCGCCATCTTCACCACCCAGCTGCTGCAGATCGTCGGCCTGCTGTTCGCCGGCGGCATCCTGCTGCTGTGGGTGTGCTGGAAGCTGTGGCGCGAGCTGCGCGCCGACCACGCCGCCGAGGCCGCCGCCCTGGCCCGGGACAGCGACACCGAGCCCGGCCCCACCCCGCCGAAGACCTTCCGCCAGGCCGTCACCCAGATCGTGCTGGCCGACGTGTCGATGTCGCTCGACAACGTGCTGGCCGTGGCCGGCACCGCGCGCGAGCACCTGATGGTGCTGGTCATCGGCCTGACCCTGTCGGTGGCGCTGATGGGCCTGGCCGCCAACTTCGTCGCCCGGCTGCTGCACCGCCACCGCTGGATCGCCTATGTCGGCCTCGCCATCATCCTCTACGTCGCCGTGGTGATGATGTGGGATGGGGGCCAAGAAATTTGGGTGCATGCCAAACCGGTGATCGCGCCGGCCGCGGGCTGACCCAACCGCTCTCTCTCCGTCATTGCGAGCGCAGCGAAGCAATCCATCGGGCCGCTCGTAGCGGCGCCATGGATCGCCACGTCGCTTCGCTCCTCGCGATGACGGAGAGGGAGGCCGGTCCGGCGCCTACTGCGCCTTGGCGAGGAAGGCGTAGGTGGCGGTGTAGGGCACGCCCACCCGGGTGTCGGGGCGCAGCGGCGGGGCCGCCGGCGCCACGCCGCCATGGGTCGCGAGGCGCTGGACATAGGCCACCGCGCCCAGGGCGCCTGGGGCCGTCGCCCCAGGCGCCGGGTCCGCCGTCACCGTCACCAGCAGCCAGGGGATGTCGGCGACCGCGTCCGGCGCCAGCACCGAGACCACCGGCACCGCCGGGTCGCGCGCCACCTTGCTGCCGTCGGCCGCCTCCCAGGACGGGCCGGCATAGTGGTAGAGCGAGACGGTGGCGCCGGTCAGCCGGGCCAGCGGCGCCTCCAGCACCCAATGGGGCGGGGCGCCGGCCTCCGCCACACTTCTGTAGATCTGCACGCCGCTGGCCTCGGCGGTGAACAGCAGTCGCGCCCCGGGGGGCTGCAGCGCCGCGGGGACCGTGTCCGCCGCGGCCGCAGCCCCGCTCCAGGCCAGCAGCACCAGGGCGGCCGCTGCCGCTCTCCGTCCGATCATCATCGTCTCCTTGGTGCCGCCGCGCCTGTCAGCGGCGCGACGGTGGCCCGGTCCGGGGCCTCCCCGCGGTTCGTGGCCGGGCCACCGCCGGTTGCCGCGACCGGCGGCCGCAGTTGGCCGGGCTCACTCGTCCTTGTAGCCCTCGACCACGCTCGCCGGGCGGATCGAGGCATCCGCCGGGTCGTCGCCGAATTCGCGGCGGGCGCGGCGCTGGCGCAGCAGGTCCCAGCAGCGGTCGAGCTCGACATTGATCGTGCCCAGCCGCTGGCGGTCGGCGATGGAGGGGTCGCCATGCGCGTACAGCGCCTCCTCCTCCGCCACCAGCTTCTCGATACGGTTGAGAACCGTCTGATCCGTCGTCATCGGGGTGTCCTTCCGGTGGGTCGCGTTCCCGAGAGAGGATAGCGCGTCCCGCCCATCCGGGAAGCCGCGTCTTGGCGCAGGGGGACGGGCCCCGGCCGCCCTAGAGATAGAAGTCGTACTCGCGGGCGAAGACCTGGCCGATCAGGTCGGCGTATTCGCCGCGCTTCGAGGCGGCGTAGGCGGCCAGGAAGCGCCTGGGCATGTACTCCGCCAGCAGGCGCGAGCGCTCCAGCCGGGCCAGCGCCGCCAGGATTCCGTCGGGGAACTGCGGGTCCCGCCGGCGGCCGGCATCGCCGGTGGCGGGCGCGGTCGGCTCCAGGCCGCGGGTGACGCCGTGATGCACCGCCGCCAGCACCGCGGCCATCACCAGATGCGGGCTGGCCTCGGCCCCGGCGACGCGGTGCTCCACCCGCCGGGCCTCGCCGCCGCCCACCGGGATGCGGAAGGCGACGCTGCGGTTGTTCGCGCCCCAGGCGCGCGAGGTCGGCACGAACAGGCCGAGATAGCGGCGATGGGCGTTGAAGTTCGGCGCCAGGATGCCGACCGAATCCAGCATCAGCGCCTGCATGCCCGCGATCGCATTGCGCAGCAGCGCCTCGCCGCCGTCGCGGCCGAAGCGGTTGCGGCCCTGGGCGTCGACCAGGCTGACATGGATGTGGAAGCCGTTGCCCGGCTGGTCGGCGAAGGGCTTGGACATGAAGGTCGCCTCCTGCCCCTGGGCCCGGGCGACGCCCTTGACCAGCCGCCGCAGCAGCGCCGCCTGGTCGGCCGCCGCCACCGGGTCGGCCAGGTGCGACAGGTTGACCTCGAACTGGCCCAGCCCGTATTCGGCCACGGCGCCGGCCAGCGGCAGCCGCTGGGCCTCGGCCGCGGCGGTGATCCGGCCCAGGAATTCGGCATGCTCCTCGACCGCGGCCAGCTGCAGGTTGGCGGCCACGCGCGGCGGCTGGCCGGTGCGCGGCAGCGCCGCCGGGACGATGCCGCCCTCGGGCGTGCGGGCGGAGTCCAGCAGGTAGAATTCCAGCTCGCAGGCCACCACCGGGAACAGCCCGTCGGCGCGGCAGCGGGCCACCACATCGGCCAGGATGGCGCGGGGGTCGAACCACAAGGGCGCGCCGCTGCCGGCCTCGCCCATGGCACACAGCACCTGGGCGGTCGGTCGTCTGGCCCAGGGCACCGGGACCAGGGTGCCGGGCACCGGCATCGCGGTGCCGTCGGGGTCGCCATCGGCGCCGCCCAGCCCTTCCGGGTCGTGGCCCAGGCCGCGGCAGTCGAGGATCGGCGCACAGGCCGAGAACTGCACCCCGCCGCGGGCGAGGCTGCGGAGATGCGAGGCCGGCAGGCGCTTGCCCAGCGCGTTGCCGTTGACGTCGACGATGAAGGCGTCGACCTCCTCGGTCTCGGGGTGGTTCCGCAGGAAATGCTCGACCTCGGCGGCGAGGTCGGTGTCGATCAGCTGTCCATCATGCATGGCGTCCCCAATGCGCAGATCGGGGGAGCGGCCCCGCCCCGCCCGCGCCGCCATGGTCGCCGCGGGCAGAGGCCCGCCGGAGAGGTCACCATGGCTCGGCAACCCGCTCCCGATGGCGGGTCACGACGATCGCGCGGATGCAGGCCAAGGCTTATCCCCTCCGGCCGGTCGCGCCGCGTCCGCCCCGTCGGGGATCCCGCAGCACCCGGCCCTTGCCGACGTCGGCGCGCACCGGTTCCGGCCGCGCCCGTCATGCCCCGGAGTGTGCGGGGGGAGTCACCGGATTGTAAAGAGCGGCCCTGCCCGCGAGGTCACCCGGTCAGCCGGCCTGGCACAGCAGCAGGGCGACATAGGGCACGGCGATGGTCGCCGACGAGGTCGTGCCGGTCGCGGTGTAGTTCCCGCCCATGCCGTAATAGACCGTGCCCGACGTCCCGCCGGTCGTGTTCTCGCCGAGGTCGGCGGTGATGCTGATCGGATGGGTGTGGCCGGGGTTGGTGCCGCCGGGCGTCAGCGGCGACCCGATGGGCAGGCCCTGGCTGAATGAGCCGGCGCCCGTCGAGGTGCTGCCGGAGATGCCTAGGATCAGGTAGCCCGGCGCGCCGACCGCCGGCCCCCAGGTGCTTACCGGGCAGCTGTTGGCCTGGGAGTAGAACAGGCTGATCCCCGAGGGAACGCCGGAGCCGGTCCCCGATCCTTGCGTCTTCTGGCACACCAGCAGGGCGACCGCGGGCAGCACGTCGGTGGTGTTGGCCTGCAGCTGCGCGCTGACCGGCACCGAATCGGTCGACGCCTTGGCACCGCTGGCGATGCCGCTGTACTGGACGCCGAGCTTCTGCACGGCGAAGCTGGCGACCGTGGCGTTGGGGTGGGTGTGGGTCGGGAACGACCCGACATGCCAGCCGGGCGCGTTGTAGGTCGAGCTGACCGGCCCGTTGGGCGCGACCGGCAGCGGGAAGTAGCCGTTCAGGGTCGTCTGCGGCGACCAGTTGGCGGGGCAGGTCTGGGTGGTGAAGTAGCCGATGGTGTTGACCGGCACCTCGTCGCCGGTGGACGTCGTCGAGGAGCAGACCAGGAACTGGATGAAGCCGTAGCCGCTGTCCCCCCAACCCGATGTGCCGCCGCCGGACTGGCCGCCCGAGCTGGCGAAGGGCTTGTATTGGCCGGACCCGCCGACCGATTTCTGCTTGTTCAGGTTCCAGGTGGCGGTGAAGGGGTGCTGGTGCGTCGGCACTTGGCCGTCGGCGGTGGGCTGGGCCGCGTTGCTCTTGGTGCCGACCTCGCCGGCCACGGTGGTTCCGAGGATCAGCCGCCCCTGCCCGTCCTGGTACTGCGTCCAGTCCGCCGGGCAGTCCAGGGTGGTCGGGTTCCCCGGCGCGGTGTAGTAGGCGACCATCCCGGCCGGGGTGTTGTTGGTGGTGCTGCTCTGGGCCTGGGCCCAGGCCCCGGGCGCGGCGGCCAGGAGGCCGAACAGGGCGGTGGCGCAGATCTCGGCGCGACGCGAATGCGATGCCATGATCAATGTCTCCTTCTGAAAATCGTGGGTCGAGATCACTTCGTGCCTGCGGCGACGTCGGTGATGATGGTGCCGATGTCGCCGGCCAGATCGAGGGCCACCACGCAGACGCCGCCGAGGTCGCCCAGGAAAACGAACGGCTTGCCCAGGTTGGACAGCCCGGACAGAGGGCCGGCCAGCTCGTCGGCCAGCGAGTACTGGTAGTCCCCGGCGTTCTTGGCCATCTCGACGGCCGTGACGATGCCCATCCCGGTCTGGATGGCGCCGAGCCCCATCGAGATCCAGGGGCCGCCCCGGAACTGCATGCGCGACAGCTTCTTGCGGTAGGTGAAGAAGATCGTGTCGGCGATGATCGGCAGCAGGCCGGCGGCGAAGGTCCCTAGCTCATACCCGGCCGCCGGCGACCCCGAAGGCGCCGGCGCGTACCAGGGCGCGCCGGCGATCGCCGCAAGCAGGTTGAAGCCGATCCCCAGGGCGCTCGCGGCCTCCACCAGGTCGCCGGTGTCCCCATCATTGGTCTGTGCGCCGATGTTGGCGAGGTCGCAGATCACGTCGCAGGCGGTGTAGACGCCGTTGGACACCGCGGCGAGGACCTCGAGCAGCCCCTGGTAGGCTGCCGGCGCCAGGGCCAGGACCGCGAACGGGCCGGCGGTCTGGCCCTGGAAATCCCCGCTCCACGGCCAGGGGATCGGGCTGCTGGTGATCGCGGTGACCTGGGCCGAGGTGAAGGGCGGCGCGTCGTGCAGGATCTCGTAGGCGATGGTCGTGGGAACGGCGACGATCAGGCAGATCAGGTCCAGCATCGTCAGCGTGTCGCCGCCGGAGATCAGCTTGTAGAGGCCCGAGATCACCGGGATGTCGATCTTCCGCTCGAGATAGGCGTTGAGGCACGTGGCCGCGCCGGCCATCAGGTCGAGCATGCTGTCGATCACCGCGTCGATGAACTGCAGAATGATGTCGATGGTGGCCTGGCAGACGGCGAGGAACGACGCGATCACGAAATCCAGGAAGCCCGACACCGAATTGATGTCATCCATGAACTGGCTGATCTGGTCCCAGGCAGCCTCGACATCGGCTTCGGAGCCGGCGAACGCCGATTCGAAAGCTCCAAGGACGCCCTGCTGCCATGCCGTCTCTGGGTCGTAGCCGCCGGTGGTCACGGGCGGGTTCAACTGCGGCATCGGCACCACGGACTTCGACATGACGTAGTTGTTCTGGACGGCGTTGGCCTGGCTCTGCTGCTGCATCGCCGTCGAGGTCGGGTTTTGCCCGGCGCTGGCGAAGGTCATGCCGGGCTCGAACACGCTCTCCAGCTGCTCGAAGGCCTTGTCGATGTTGTTGGTGAGCAGACTGATCTGGCCGCCGATCCAGGTCTGGGCGCCGCTCGTGCTGTCCTGCATGTCCACGAACAGCTGCTCGATCGTATAGCGCAGCACGGTCTTGGTGTTGAGGATGTTGCCCCAATCGAACAGCAGCTTGATGAATTCGATGAACTTCTCGATGACGTTGACGATGTCATCCCAGATCTTCGCGCACCATTGCAGCATCACCTCGAGCGCATCGCGGATGTCGTCGATGGTGGTGAGGACGAAGCTCTTGGTTTCATCGTAGATCTTGACGGCGATGTTGGCCGTGGTCTCGTATATCTGGATGGCGATGCTCTCGATGTCGTCCCAGGCCTGCTTGCAGAAATGGGCGAAGTCGCCCCAGGCGTCGCCGAACACGGAGTCGGCAGCCCTGGCCCCGGCGATGGCGGCGAACTCGTCGGCCGTGATGGCGCGGCTGTGCAGGCGCTTGCCCGCGATGGCCATGGTGAAGGCGGTCGGCGGCCGGGCGCTGTCGCCGGTGCCACTGGCCGCCATGTTGACCGCGACGCCGCTGACCTGCTGCAGGTTGGTGGCCAGGCTGTCGGCATCCGACGAAGACGCGCTGGGCGGCAGCACGCCGCCGGTGATCAGGTCCTGGCCGCTGTAGGAGAAGCCGCCCTGCGCGGCAATCCGCTGGTGCAACTGGGTGTCGCCGCGATATTGCGGCGGCGGCACGCTGCTGTCCAACGCGGCGCCGGTCACCGTCAGCACCGGCGAGGCCAGGCTGGTGGCAGCGGAGGCGATCACCAGGTTGCCCGTGACATCGGTTCGGACGATCGCCGGCTGGTTCGGTGAGGCGTTGTAGGCGATGCCGCCGACCACCAGCACCTGGGCCGGCTCGGCATAGACGCTCAGGATTTCGCCCCCCATCGGCATACCCGCCGCGGATTTCAGCGCGAATTGCTGGGTGAAGCTGGAGGTCTCGCTGATCGGCTGGGTCGACGGCGACGGCGTCGCGATCGGCAGGGTGAACCAGGAGCCGGTGGCGGCGCGCTGGGTGATGTGCGAGACGACCGTCTTGGGGTCGCACAGGAACAGCTCGGGCCCGCCATCCATGAAGGTCGGCGCGGCGATGGCGATGCCCGTATTGCCCATCGGCACCCAGGCATAGTCGCCGCCGGCCGCCGGCTGGGTCAGCGTCCACAGCGAATTCGCCGCGACGTCGAGCGCGAAGGCGGTGAAGCCGCTGCCATCCGCCTGGGCGCCGCCGGTGACCGAGAGCAACGCGCCCGGCTGGTTGGTGCCGCCGGTGATCGGGGTGGCCGTGGCCGCGGCGCCGCCGTTCAGGCCGTTGCCGCTGACGAGGTACAGCCCCTGGTCCGCCGCCAGCAGCAGGAAGCTGGGCGTGCCGTCGCTGCCCAGCGGAATCGGCACCACCGTGTCGGCGGCCAGGTCACCGACGCCGAGATCCTGGCTGCTGGGGCTGCCGGTGAGGTTGATGTTGCCATCCTGCAGCGTCCCCGCCTGGAAGGTGGCGACCGACCCCTGCAGGCGCAGGATCACGAACTCGCCGGCCTTGGCGCCGGGCAGCAGCTTGTAGCTGGTCGGGGCCGTCGGCGTTTCCTGGTAGAGCGCGGTCAGCTGGTCGTTGCCCGGCTGGCCGCGCTGGAAAGGCGCGAACCCGACGATGAGGAATTCTCCATAGGTGTCCAGCTGGTCGGCATAGCTGACGCCGTAGAGATAGCCCTGGCCGTCCTGGCCGAAATACAGGTCGGCCTGGGCCATCTGGTCGATGGTGTTGAGCAGCGGGACGGCGACCGATGCCTGCTCCCAGCCGCTCTTCTCCGTCCGCTGCATGCCCAGCAGCTGCGAGGTGGCGGCCCCCGTTCCTGGGGCATTGTCGTATTCCGCGAACACGAACAGCGTGTTGCGCTGGTAGAAGGGCAGCAGCGCGTTGGGCACCGCCGGCCCGCCATTCTGCTGCGGCGCATGGAAGACCTCGCTGACCTCATGCGCCCAGCCCGAGCCGGATGCGGCGTCGGGGTGGAACCAGATCAGGCCGTTGTCGGTGCTGACGGTGACCAGCTCGGTCACCTTGGCCCGCCGTGGATGGCGCTGGACGGTGAAGAAGGCGTTGCCCATCAGGTTCGACACCGGCGGCTGCATCACCTGCTGGTAGTCCTGGTTCATCGCCTGGGTCTGGTTCAAGGTCGCCGGCCCGGAGGCGGGCGTGGTGGACGCCATGCGGGCGGATGCGACGCGGGACGTGCTGCCACGCAGCGCGCTGCTGAACATGCTCATGATGGGCCTTTCTGTCATCCGGTTCGGCCAAGACGCTTCGCCCGCAGAAACCATCGGCGCGCCACTGGCGGGAAATTTCTACGGTTCTCGAAATCGATCGAATTGATTGGAATAACGACGATGCAATGCCGCCATTATGCGCAGATTTGCATAACCCGGTAGGTCCAGTTTCCAGGTTTCGATGGTGCCAGATTCAGAATCTGGCTCGACATCGAGACCCGGACTTCGCCTACATCCCGAAACCAGTAGATTTAGTTAAAACACCATACAATTCGACAAAGCCGAGCCTTGCCGTTCTCGGGCTTGACCCATGAGTATTCGATGAGGCGCCGCCGATAGATCTTGAGCTCAATTCTTAATGTCATTGCCCGGTCAAGCCGCATAGGCGCTAAGATAGGGGATTCCGGAGAAGGCGGGATCGTGATTCAAGCTTGGGATGTCTCACGATCTGACGAATGACGCGGACTGGCAGGATCTGGTCGAGCGCTTTGGCGGGGCCGAGGCGCTGACGAGGTCGGCGCGGGAGCACAAGGCGTTCCAGCGGGCGCGCGGGGTCAAGGACGCTGCGACCCTGCTGCGGCTGGCGCTGATGTATGGTCCCGGCGGCCTGTCGCTGCGGGGCGCGGCGGGAGCGGCGGCGTTGGGCGGGATCGCGGCCTTGTCCGATGTGGCGCTGCTGGGGCGGCTACGGGCGGCCGGGCGATGCGGCTGCATCTGGCCTATGACCTGCCCGAAGAGCGGATCAGCCACTGCGTCCTCACCGATCTGGCCGGCGCGGAGAAGCTGACCCGGACGCCGGTGCGGCCCGGCGAGATCCGCATCGGCGACCGCGGCTATCCCCGCCCCGACGACCTCGCAGCACTCCGCGCCGACGGTGCCGATGTGGTCGTCCGCCTCACCTGGAAGAGCCTCAGCCTGGCCCATCGCGACGGCCGGCCCTTCGCCTGGATGCCGCTGTTCGACGCCGCCACCGCGCACGGCCACGCCGACGCCGAAATCCTGGTCGAGAAGGCCCGCACCCCGGATTGGCCCGCCTTGCCCATGCGCCTGGTGGTGATCCCAAAGCCCCCCGCCGATGCCGAACTCAGCCGCAGCCGCGCCCGCCGCGCCAGCGCCAAGGCCCAGAACCGCATCGATCCCCGCACCCTGGTCGCCGCCGGCCATGTCCTGCTCCTCACCTCCCTGCCGCCCGACCTCTACCCGCCGCAACGCATCGCCGGCCTCTATCGGCTGCGATGGCAGGTCGAACTCGCCATCAAGCGCCTGAAATCCCTGCTCCGCATCGATCGCCTCCCGGCCAAGGATCCAGGCCTCGCCCGCGCCTGGATCCACGCCCACCTCCTGCTCGCCCTGCTGATCGACGACACCGCGGCTCTGCCCGGAGCCTTTCCCCCCTGAGCTCCGACCCGCACAGCCCCTCTCGATCTGGCGCGTCACCGCCCTGCTGCTCCGCACCGCCCTCGCCGCCATCTGTCCCGCAACCGCCTGGACCTCCCTCCCATACCTCGCACACAAGGCATGGAGATACCTCGCCGAACCACCTCGAAGGCGACGACACCAGACACAATCACTCTTATCTTAGCGCCTATGCGGCTTGACCGGGCAATCCAGGGGCCGCTAAGAGCCGCCCTGGCCGCCCCTGGATGCCACCCCTCGGACTTGATCCGGGGGCAAGCCGTGGCATGACAATAAAGAGCCGGGGCTCCGGATTTCGATCCACGCCGCCCTCAGCCTCTCGCAGCCGCCGGATTTGCCCGGGCCGCGGCGGGGTGCTATTCCATCATTGCTGCGCCCGGACGGGCGGCCGGCATGGCCGGTTCCGATCCGCGTCGCCCCCCATCCGTGCTGGCCCCAGCCGGGTTGATCCCGGGGTCGGCCCGCGCACCCTCCCCCTGACGGCCCGCCGCGGCCCCGCTTCGGTCGCCCCCCAATTCCGTCGAAAGCGATGATCGATGCGCGCGATCCTGCTCGTGCCCGCCCTGTCCGTCTGCCTGGTGGGGGCGGTGGAGTTCATGCTGGCCCCGATGCTGGCGCCGCTGGCCGACGCCTTCGCCGCCACCCCGGAGGCGGCGGCGCGGCTGGTCTCGGCCTATGCCCTGGCCTATGCCGCCGCCGCACCCTTCGCCGGGCGGCTGGCCGACCGCATCGGCCGGCGCCGGGTGCTGCTGCCGGCGCTGCTGCTGTCGGCGCTGGACGGCGTTGCCCTGACCCTGGCGCCGACGCTGGAGGTCGCGATCGGGCTGCGGCTGATCGGCGGCCTGGCCTCGGCGGCGCTGATCCCCGGCGCCTTCGCCCTGGTGGCCGACCTGGTGCCGGCGGAGCGGCAGACCGCGGCGATGGGCCGGGTGGCGCTGGGCATGACCGCGGGCATCGCCGCCGGCCCCGCGCTGGCCGGGATCCTGACCGAGGCCTGGGGCTGGCGCGCGCCCTTCCTCGCCACCGCCGCCGTCGCGCTGGGGCTGTTCGCCGTCGCCCGCGCCGTGCTGCCCGCCGACGCACCGGCGTGGAACCGCCCACCAGCCCCGCCGCTGCGCCGGCTGCTGCGGGCGGCGCTGCTGCGGCCGCTGCTGGCCAAGGCCGGGTGGCTCGGCGCGGCCGTCGCCGCCCTGCTGCTGTCGGGCGAGGTGCTGCGCGCCCGCCACGGCTTCGGCCCGGCGGCGGCGGGCGGCGCCACCGCCCTGTTCGCCCTCGGGCTGGCCCTCGGCAATCTCGCGGCCGGCTGGGTCGACCGCGCCCTGGGCGGCCCCGAGGCGGCGCTGCTGGCCGCCCTGGCCCTGCTGATGGCGGCAGTCGGCGGCTTCCTGCTGTGGCCCGGGCCGCCAGCCGTGGCGCTGGCCTGCCTCGGCCTGTGGGGCGTCGCCCTCGGCATCGCGGCACCGGCCAGCGGCAGCCTGCTGGTGCGGCGGGCGGGTGCCGCGGTCGGCACCGTGCTGGCGCTGGGCGAGAGCCTGAACAACGTCGCGCTGATGCTGCTGATGCCGCTGGCCGCAGCACTGCTGGCGGAAGGCGGCGCTGCCGCCGCGGCCCCGCTGCTGCTCGGCCTGCAGGCCATCGGCATGGCAGCGATGGCGCTGGACCGGCGGTGGCTGCGCGGGGTCACATCGACGGCGGTGCCCCACCGGCCGTGACCGCGATCGTGCGGGCAGGAGCTCGGTCCTTCATCATCTGCTGCACTTATCAAGATTCCGTGTTTCGAGGGGATTGCCACAGCATCTATCAACGGCGACAGGGCCCCGACACGCAGAACAACGTCGTCAGCGCCACCACCCCGGTCGCGGCCGACTTCGTCCCGTAGCAGCAACGGAAGACCGACGGCGCCCGCCCCCGGGCCATCGCCCTACCCGCCGTAGCGCTTCTTCATCTCCGCGGCCAGCTTCGCCTCCGGCACCAGCTTGCTGCCGGCGTACCACAGCTCCGTCGCCGCGCCCCTGCGGTCGCGCACCAGGCGGACATCCTCGCCATGGCTGTTGTAGCCCTGGGCGCGGGTGATGCGGCCCTCGTCCGGGCCGGTCGGCGTGATCTCGGCGGCGTCCAGGAACGGCGTCGCCAGCGCCGGGTCGGCCAGCAGCACCTTGCCGCCCATCGGCACCAGGTCGCCGGCGCGCCAGATGCTCCACCACCGCCCGGCCCAGCCTTCCACCTTGGCGGTCGGCGCGCCGTGCCGGGCAAAGGTCGCGAAGATGTGCGCCACGCCCTCGGCCCAGGGGTTGGCCAGCCCGTCCACCGCATTGCTGACGACCGAGACCGCGAGGTCGTGCCCCGGCAGCACCAGGGTGCGGCTGATGTATCCGGGGAAGGCGCCGCCATGGCCGAACCAGTCGAGGCCGCCGGTGCGGCCGCTCATGGTGCCGAGGCCGTAATGCCGCTCCACCTCGGCGTCCGGGTTGCGCCATTGCGGCCGGGTCATCTCGCGCCGGCTGGCCACCGACAGGATGCTGCGCTTCGCCGCCGGATCGAGCTGGCCGAAGAAGCGCGCCAGGTCGGCGGCGGTGCTGACGAAGCCGGTGGCCGAGGCCAGGGCATGGGTCGGGGTGTCGCCCGGGATCACCACCCGCCGGCCGAGCGGCAACTCGCCGCTGTGGCCGCTGGCCAGCGGCGTGGCGCCGGCCGCCGGCATGTCCGGCGCGGTCTCGGCGAGCCCGGCCGGTTCGACGATGGCGCGGCGGATCCAGTCGCCATAGGCCTCGCCGGTCACCGCCTCGATCACCAGGCCGAGCAGGCCGAAGCCGTGGTTGGAGTATTTGAACCGGGTGTTGGCCTCGATCGGCGTCGGCCGGGCCAGGGCGGCCCGCAGCTCACGCTGGTTCAGGAACGGCCGGCGGCCCATCCACTGGCCGGTGTCGTCGCCGTCGCGGGTGACGCCGGCGCTGTGCGACAGCAGCTGCGCCAAGGTGGCCGCCCCGACGCCGGGGTCCAGCCCCTCGACATGGCGGCCGGCCGGATCGTCCAGGCTCAGCCTCCCCTCCTCCCGCAGCTTCAGGATGCCGGCGGCGGTGAAGGTCTTGGAGTGCGAGGCGACGCGGAAGCGGTGCCGCGGCGTCAGCGCCGTGCGGCCGCCGAGCGCGGCGGTGCCGAAGGCCCGCTCGAGCACGATCTCGCCCTTCTCGGCGACGGCGACGACGCAGCCCGGCTGCCCGGTCGAGCGCAGCTGGAAGTCGAGCCATTGCGCGATGTAGTCGAGGGCGGCGGGCAGCCATTTCGCCATGGTTCGGATCCGCGGTTCGGGATGGGATGGCGCAGCCTGCCACGACGCGGCGCGGCTTGCCCACCCCTCACCCGCCGGCGGCCTCGCGGAACGCGTCCTGCAGCAGGCGCATGCAGCGCCGGGTCAGGGGTTCGTCGACCCCGGCATAGCCCAGCACCAGGCCCTGGCGCGGGGCGCCGTGGCGGTACTGGATCGACAGCGGCGCCAGGTTGACGCCGCGCGCCCGCGCCGCCGCGGCGACCCGGCGGTCGTCCAGCCCGTCGCGCAGCAGCCCGACCATCTGGATCCCGGCCTCGCCGGCCGACAAGGTCATCCAGTCGCCCAGCTGATCCTGGCACAGGCTGCGGAACAGCTGCCGCCGCACCGCGTAGATCCGGCGCATGCGGCGCAGGTGCCGGGCCATGTGGCCGCCGTCGATGAAGTCGGCCAGCGCCGCCTGCAGCAGCAGCGGCGCGAACTGGCCGGTGGTGCTGATGGCGTGGGCGATGCCCGCCGGCAGGGTCGGCGGCAGCACCAGGAAGCCCAGGCGCAGCGCCGGGAACAGGATCTTGGCGAAGGTGCCGACATAGATCACCCGGCCGGAGCGGTCGACACCCTGCATCGCCGGGATCGGCTGGCCCTGGAAGCGGTATTCGCCGTCGAAGTCATCCTCGATCACCCAGGCGTTGCGGCTGTCGGCGATCTCCAGCAGGCGCAGCCGCTGCTCCATCCGCATGGTGGCGCCGAGCGGGTGGTGGCAGGCCGGGGTGACATAGGCCAAGCGCAGCCTCGGGTCGGCCGGCGGGTCCAGCTGCCAGCCCTCGGCCCCGACGGCCAGCGGCAGCAGCCGCGCCCCGGCGGCGGCGAAGGCGGATTGGGCGCCGTAATAGCCCGGCTCCTCCATCCACACCGCGTCGCCGGGGTCGAGCAGCAGCCGGGCCAGCAGGTCCAGCGCCGCCTGCGCCCCTGTCGTGACCACGATCTGCTCCGCGGTGCAGCGCACGCCGCGGGCGGTCCTGAGATAGGTGGCGATGGCGGCGCGCAGGTCGGGGTGGCCGGTGACATGGTAGGTGCCGAACAACCCTTCGCGGGCGAAGCTGGCACGCCGCGCCAGCAGGCGGCTCCAGGTGGCGAAGGGGAAGTTCGCCGCATCCGGCATGCCGGGATGGAAGGCGAGATGGCCGGGCGCGCCGTGATGCACCGGCTGGCGCAGCATCAGTTCGCCGCGGGCCGAGACCGGCCGGGTCTGGCCGGGCGCTTCCGGGTCCTCTACCGCCTGGCCGGCCGGCAGGTCGACCACGGTCGGCCGGGCGCCCTGGCGGCATACGACATAGCCTTCGGTCACCAGCTGGTCATAGGCCGCGGTGACGGTGTTGCGGGCGAGGGCGAGATCCTGGCTGAGGCCGCGGGTCGAGGGCAGCGCCGTGCCGGCGGCCAGGGTGCGGTCCTGGATCAGGCGGCGCAGGGCGAGATAGAGCTGGCGGTGCAGCGCCACCGGCGACAGGCGGTCGAGCACCAGGGCATCGAGCGGAACGCTGCGGCGCATCGCGGCCCTCCCCGGCATCTGGCGCTGGGCCGGATTAGACCCCAACCGGCCGGCGGCGACCAGCGGCCAGAAGCGGGGCCGGCCGCGGCACGGGCCCGGTCCGGCGGTTGGTGCGAGCCAGCCTCGGTGATACTTTATATTCCCATGGGGAATGGGCGTGGCCGTTCCCGCGAGAGGAATAGGCATGGACCGGCTGACCGCGATGGAGGCCTTCGTCCGGGTGATCGAGACCGGCTCGTTCTCGGCTGCCGCGCGGCAGCTGCGGGTCGGCCAGCCGGCCGTGTCCAAGACCGTCGCCCAGTTGGAAAACCGCCTCGGCGTCCGGCTGCTGCTGCGCTCCTCGCACGGGCTGACGCCGACCGAGGCCGGCCAGGGCTTCTACGAGCGGGCCAAGCGCGCGATCGAGGAGGCCGACGAGGCCGACCTGGCCGCGCGCGGTGCCGGCACCGGCCTGTCGGGCCGGCTGCGGTTCAGCGCCACCATCACCTTCACCCGGATGCACATCATCCCGCGGCTGCCGCTGTTCCTGGCCGGGCATCCGGCGCTGACCATCGAGGCGATCCTGGACGACCGCGTTGTCGACCTGATCGAGGAGGGGATCGATGTGGCGCTGCGCATGGGCGCCCTGGCGGATTCGACGATGACGGCGCGCCGGATCGGGCAGTCCCGGCGGATGGTCTTCGGCACGCCCGCCTATTTCGAACGGGCGGGCGAGCCCTCGACGCCGGCGGAACTGACGGGCCATCCGGCGGTGGTCTATGCTCAGGGCGGCGGTGGCGCGACCTGGACGTTTCGCCGGGAGGCGGCAGAGGAGACGGTCACGCTGAAGGACAGCGTGCGCGTCACCGCGGCGGAGGGCGTGCGCGAGGCGGTGTTCGCGGGGCTTGGCCTTTGCGTCGCCGCCGAATGGATGTTCCAGCCTGCGCTGGCCCAGGGCCTGGTCCGGCAGGTGCTGCCCGACTGGACCCTGCCGTCGATCGACCTGTGGGCGGCGTTCCCGACCGGCCGCCGCGCCAGCGCCAAGGCCCGCGCCTTCGCCGACTTCGTCGAGGAACAGCTGCGCGGCACCGGCTTCGGCCTGTAGCGGTCTCGCCTCGACTTTGTATTCCGGCTGGGAATGCAGGCTATTCCCGTCGCCGTCCTACCTGATCGCCGCCGCCCGCGTCATCTGCTGCACACCGGCCGGGTATCGAACCGGCCCGCAGATGAGGAAACCGACCATGTCGAGACTAGAGGGCAAGATTGCCGTCATCACCGGCGGCAGCAGCGGCATCGGGCTGGCGACGGCCCGGCGCTTCGTCGACGAAGGCGCCCATGTCTTCATCACCGGCCGCCGCCAGGCGGAGCTGGACCGGGCGGTCGGGCTGATCGGCCGCAACGTCACCGCGGTCCAGGGCGACGTCTCCAGGCTGGACGACCTCGACCGCCTCTACGCCACGGTGGCGGAGACGAAGGGCCGGATCGACATCCTGATGGCCAATTCGGGGGTGGTCGAGCACCGGCGGATCGGCGAGGTCAGCGAGGAGCATTTCGACCGGACCTTCGGCATCAACGCCCGCGGCCTGCTGTTCACGGTGCAGAAGGCGCTGCCGCTGATCCGCGACGGCGGCTCGATCATCCTGGTCGGATCGATCGCGGCGGTGAAGGGCATGCCGGCACACGGCACCTACAGCGCCACCAAGGCCGCGGTGCGGTCCTTCGCCCGGACCTGGACGCTGGAGCTGAAGGATCGCGGCATCCGGGTGAACACCCTCAGCCCCGGCCCGATCGACACACCGATCATCGACAGCCAGGTGGCGACCCGGGAGGCGGCGGACAAGCTGCGGTCGGATTTCGCGGCGATCATTCCGCTCGGCCGCATGGGCCGGGCGGAGGAGCTGGCGTCCGCGGCCCTGTTCCTGGCCTCGGACGAAAGCAGCTTCGTCGCCGGCATCGACCTGGCGGTGGATGGCGGCATGGCACAGGTGTGATCCGCAAGGCGGCGAACGCAAAAAAGCCGGCCAGCCATTGAACCGTGGCCGGCCAGCGGGAGGTGTTGGAGAAATTAGCCCGGACGCCGACGCGGCGTCCGGGCCGATATCGGTTAGAGCACGAAGTCCGCCGCCGTCAGCGCGTGGTCGGCATAGACGTTGATGGCGAAGTCGATGAACTTGTCGCCATTGACGTCGACGCCCACCAGCTGGACACCGTTGATATCCACCACCTTGATCTCCCCGGGCTGGCCGGAGAAGCCGCCGGGCGCGCTGCTGAAGTGGAAGGCGGAGTTGCCGTTGCCGCTGTTGCCGTCCGCGTCGATCGCCGACAGGTCGATATGGTCGCCGGTCGTGAAGTCGCCGATCGAGTCCTTGCCGGCCGCAGCCACCGTGCTGTCGCTGACCGAGAGGTAGACGAAGGTGTCGTTGCCGGTGCCGCCCCGCAGCAGATCGCCCCCAGCGCCGCCGGTCAGGATGTCGGCGCCGGCCCCGCTGGCCAGCTGGTTGGCGTTGTCGTCGCCGGTCAGCACGTCGTCATGGGTCGACCCGACCACGGTCTCGATGCCGGTCAGGGTGTCGCCCTGGGCGTCGCCGCCCGAACCGAGGCCGGTGGCGAGATTCACCGTCACCGCGGCCGACGAGTTGCCGTAATGGGCCACGTCGACGCCGGCGCCGCCGTTCAGCGCGTCGGCCCCGACGGACCCGATCAGGGCGTCGTTGTCGTCGCCGCCATTGAGCTGATCGTCGCCGGTGCCGCCGAAGATCGTGTCGATGCCGGCATCGCCGAAGATGACATCGTTCTCGCTGCCGCCATCGATCGAATCATTGCCCGTGCCACCATGGATGGTGTCGGTGCCCTGACCGCCGACCAGCCGGTCGTTGCCGGTGCCGCCATCGAGGCTGTCGGCGCCGTTTTCGCCGTTCATGGCGTCGTCGCCGCCATTCCCGACCAGGACATCGTTGCCGTTCTCGCCACCGATGATGTTGCGGTTGTCGTCACCGCTCAGATGATCGGCGTTGCTGGACCCGTAGAGGTTCCCGATGTTGGTCAGGACGTCGCCCTGGGCATCACCGCCGGAGGCTGTGTGATTGAGCAGATCGACGGTCACCGCCGCGGCGGAGCCCTGGTAGTTGGCGATGTCCACGCCCGTGCCGCCGTCGAGATGGTCGGCGCCGGCGCCGCCGCGCAGGGTGTCGTTGCCGTCGCCGCCGAGGATCGTGTTGTCCGAGGCGTTGCCGTAGAGGCGGTCGCCGAAATCCGAGCCGGTGAGGTTGGTGATGCCGGCAAGCTGGTCGCCCTGGGCGTCGCCGCCGACGCCAACGGAAACCCCGTTCAAGTTGATGGTGATGCCCGCGATGCTGATAGACACGTTGTCCTGGACGGTCCCCAGATCAACCGTCACGCCGGCAGTCGAGCCGGCATAGGTCGCCGTGTCGACGCCGCCCAGGAGGAACGTGCCGATACCGAGGTTGATGGTCAGGATGCCGCCGAGCATGACGTCGGCGCCGGACCCGCCGTTGATGACGTCATCGCCGAGGTAGCCGACTAGGAGGTCGTCGCCGGCGAGGCCCTGGAACGTGTCGTTGCCGAGGCCCAGCAACGCACCGAGCAGCTGAGGGTTGGGCAGGCTGTCATTGCCAGCCGTGCCGACGAAATTGGTCATGAAATGGTCTCCGTGGAAATTGGAAACTGGCGTCACTCTGCCAATCGTTCGGAGGCTAGCATACAATCGTATTGAGATGCATTTAAAATCACTTTTTCTCGTATTTTCGCCAATTGTTATATTGTTACAGGAATATGGTAATTTTCTTTCATTCCGGAATAACAATCAATTCTGTGGCTCGACACTTTGCAGCCCGCCCGGATGCCGCGGAGCGGTCGGCGCGGATATACCCAAACTGGCACCTGCAAATGCTGCCGAACTGGCTCTCGTGATGAGGACAGATCTTCGGGAAGATGGCGGACGCACAGCCGGAGCCGCCCCTGCCATGAGCGTCAAGATCGGCATCAACCCTATCACCTGGACCAACGACGACGTGCCGGCCCTGGGCGGCGACACGCCGCTCGAGATCTGCCTGCTGGAGACCCGCGCCGCCGGGTTCCGCGGCACCGAGCTGGGCGGCAAGTTCCCGCGCGACAGCGCCGCCCTGGCCACCGTGCTCGGTGGCTACGGGCTGGAACTGGTGTCGGGCTGGTATGACGGCCGCATCCTGGAGCGCGAGGTCGAGGCCGAGTTCGACGCCATCCTGCCGCACCTGACCTTGCTGCGCGACCTGGGCGCCAGCCGCGTGGTCTACGCCGACACCTCGCGCGGCCGGCATGACGGCATCTTCCAGCCGATCTCGCAGCGGCCGGTCCTGGCGGCGGAGGACTGGCCGGCCTACGGCGCCAAGATCACCCTTCTGGCCGAGCGCATGGCCGAGTTCGGCGTCGGCATGGCGTTCCACCACCACATGGGCACCATCGTCGAAAGCGATGCCGAGATCGGCGCCCTGATGCAGCACAGCGGCGCCGCGGTCGGCCTGCTCTACGACACCGGCCACTGCGCCTTCTCCGGCGGCGACCCCGAGGCGCTGCTGGCCCGCCACATCGGCCGGGTGGTGCATGTCCACTGCAAGGATGTCCGCCCCGGCATCCTGGCCCAGGCCCGCGCCACCGACATGAGTTTCATGGGCGCGGTGCTGGAGGGCATCTTCACCGTGCCCGGCGACGGCGTCCTCCCCTTCCCCCGCCTGCTGCGGCGGCTGGCCGAGCACGGCTATGCCGGCTGGCTGGTGGTCGAGGCCGAGCAGGACCCGGCCAAGGCCCATCCCGCCACCTATGCCCGCATGGGCTACGACAACCTGCGCGCCGCCGCGGTCGCCGCCGGAATGACGGTCGAGCCGTGAGGACGGCTGGTCCCGCCTCCTCCACCGCCACAGTTGCGGCGCCGGACGACCGGCCGATGGTGGTGATCAACATCGACGATGTCGGGATGTGCCACGGCGCCAACACCGCCTATCTCGACCTCGCCCGCCGCGGCCGCTGCGATTCCGGCTCGGTGATGGTGCCCTGCCCGTGGTTCCCGGAGATCGCCGAGGCCGGTGCCCGCGACCCGTCGCTGCGGCTCGGCGTGCACCTGACCATCACCGCGGAGAAGGCGCATTACCGCTGGCGGCCGCTGACCGCGCCGGGCCGCGCCTCAGGCCTGGTCGACAGCGACGGCTACCTGCACCGCAGCCCGCTCGACGTCCGCCGCCTGGCCGCGCCCGAGGCGGTGGAGGCGGAACTGCGGGCCCAGATCGAGGCCTTCCTCGGCGCCGGGCTGACGCCGTGCCACTTCGATGCCCATCAGGGCGCGGTGCTGGCACCGGAATTCGTCGGCATCTATATCAGGCTCGGCGCCGAATACGGGGTGCCGGTGCTGTTCCCGCGCCGGATCGGCAGCTACGGCCCGGTGCACAATCTCGGCGCGCTGCCGGCAGCCCTCTATGACGAGCACGCGGCTACGATCGAGGCAACGGGCGGGCAACTGGCCGACCGGGTGCTGGAGACACCGTGGCAGGCCGACCGGCCGGCGGCGGGGCGCTATCGCGCCCTGTTCGGCGCCATCGGTCCCGGCCTCACCTACCTGGCGCTGCACGCCAATGCGCCGGGCGAGATCGAGGCGATCGAGCCGCTGTCCGCCCATATCCGGATCGAGGAGTACGAGGTGCTGCGCGCGGCCGAGAGCGCGCCCTGGATCGACGGCCTGCCGGTCCGGCGCGGCTGCCTGCGCGATTTTCAGGAGACGACACCCCCCGGCTGACCGCCGGGCAACACCAACAAGAACAGCAACCAGACAGAGAGGGAGACCGTCATGATCGAGAAGCCGAAAACCGGGCTGCGTCGCCTCTTCACCGCCGCCACCCTATCTGCCGCCGCGGCGATGTCGCTCGGCGCGCTGCTGGCCACGACCGGCCCCGCCGCGGCGCAGATCAAGACGCCGGACCAGGTCCGCATCGTCTTCGTCACCCACGGCCAGGCCAACGACAACTATTGGAGCGTGGTCAAGAACGGCATGACGGCCGCGGCGGCCGCGCTGAAGGTCACGGTCGACTACCAGGCCCCGGCCACCTTCGACGTGGTCAAGATGGGCCAGATGATCGAGGCGGCGACAGCCTCCCATCCCGATGGGCTGGTGGTCTCGATCCCCGACGCCACGGCGCTGGAGGGCCCGATCGAGGCGGCCAAGGCCTCTGGCATCCCGGTCATCGTCATCGACACCGGCGAGGACCAGGTCCAGCCCTGGAAGCTCGACCTGTTCGTCGGCGGCGGCTCGGAATACGACAACGGGGTCAAGGCCGGGACGCTGATGGGGTCGGCCGGGGTCAAGGATGCGGTCTGCGTCAACCACGAGGTCGGCAATGTCAGCCAGGACCAGCGCTGCCAGGGCCTGGCCGACGGGCTGGCCAAGACCGGCGGCAAGTCGGCGGTGGTGGCGGTGACGCTGGACCCGACCGACGCCACCAGGCGGGTCGAGGGCTACCTGACCGCCCATCCCGGCACCGATGGCATGATGCTGCTGGGCACCACCCTGGCCGGCCCGATCCTGACCATGTTCGACGAGCGCGGCTATGCCGGGCGGATCAAGCTGGGCACCTTCGACATCTCGCCCGAGGTGCTGGACGCGCTGCTGCAGGACAAGATGATGTTCGGCATCGACAACCAGCAGTACCTGATGGGCTATCTGCCGGTCGTCCTGCTGGCCGGCAAGGCGATGTACGGCACCCTGCCGCAGGCGCCGATCCGCACCGGCCCGTCCTTCGTCACCAAGGCCGAGGCCGGGGCGGTGAAAACTCTGGCCGACCAGGGCATCCGCTGACCGAGGGACCGCCGCATGGACAGCACCGTCTCTCCGCCACAAGTCGGGGGCACGCCACGGGCCAAGCCGCGCGACCGGCGCCTGGCCCGCGCCGTCGCCCGCGCCCTGCGGCGGCCCGAACTGGGGGCGCTGAGCGCCACCATCTTCGTGTTCCTGGTGTTCGGCCTGACCGCCGGCGACAGCGGCCTGTTCAGCGTGCTGGGCATCACCAACTTCCTTCAGGTGTCGGCCCAGCTCGGCATCCTGGCGACGGCGGTGGCGCTGCTGATGATCGGCGGCGAGTTCGACCTCTCGCTCGGCTCGATGATCGGTTTCGCCGGCATCGTCATCGGCCTCTGCACCGTGCAGTTCGGCCTGCCGATGTGGCTGTCGATCGCCGTCGCCTTCGGCTTCGCCATCCTGGTCGGGGCGGCCAACGGCCTGTTGGTGATGCGCACCGGCCTGCCGTCCTTCATCGTCACCCTGGCCGGGTACTTCGTGCTGCGCGGCCTGTCGCTGGCGGTCACCCGCACCATCACCGGGCGCACCCAGATCCCCTACATCACCAAGGGCACCACCGAGACCGAGATGGTGTGGCTGTTCGGCGGCAAGTTCGCCACCGGCCTGTTCCGCTGGCTCGGCCAGATCGGCGCCATCCCGCTGCGGGCGGACGGGCTGCCGATCGTGCAGGGCCTGCCGATGTCGATCCTGTGGTGGGTGGTGCTGACCGCGGCGGCCACCTGGATCCTGGCCCGCACCCGCTTCGGCAACTGGATCTTCGCGGTCGGCGGCGACCTGCAGGCCGCCCGCAGCATGGGCGTGCCGGTGGCGCGCGTGAAGATCCTGCTGTTCATCGGCACCGCCTGCGCCGCCACCCTGTTCGCCACCATCCAGGTGCTGGAATCCGGCTCGGCCGACACGCTGCGCGGCACCCAGAAGGAGTTCGAGGCGGTGATCGCCGCGGTGATCGGCGGCAACCTCCTCACCGGCGGCTACGGCTCGGCGATCGGCGCCATGTTCGGGGCGCTGGTGTTCGGCACCGTCGAGATGGGCATCTTCTACACCGGCATCGACAGCGACTGGTTCATGGTCTTCCTCGGCCTGATGGTCCTGCTCGCCGTGCTGTTCAACAACTATGTGCGCCGCAAGGCGACGGAGGCGCGATGACGGACCGTCTCAAGGTCGGCGTCGCCGGCGGCGGCCTGATCGCCCAGGTCGAGCACATCCCGAACCTGCTGGCGCTCGGCCACCGGTTCGAGCTGAAGGCGGTCAGCGACCCGTCGCCGATGGTGCGCGCGGCACTCGCCGACCGCTTCGGCATCGCCGCGGTGCCGGAGGCGGCGGACCTGCTCGGCCTCGGCCTCGACGCGCTGGTGATCGCCACCCCCGACCCCTGGCATGCCGAGCTGGCCGGCGCGGCGATGAAGGCCGGGCTGCATGTGCTGTGCGAGAAGCCGCTGTGCTACGGCCTGGCCGAGATCGAGGCGCTGGCGGCGATCCGGCGGCGCACCGGCCGGGTGCTGCAGGTCGGCTACATGAAGCGGTTCGACCCGAGCTACGAGGCGGCGCTTGGCGTCGTCGCCGGCCGCGGCGCACGGCTGCGCTACCTCTCGGTCGAGGTGCACGACCCCGACGCCGGCCCCTTCGTGGGCCACCACCGGCTGGTGGCCGCCACCGACCTGCCGCCGGAACTGCGCGCAGAGACCGACCGCCGGCGCCGGGCGCAGGTCGAGGCGGCGCTGGGTTTCGTGCCGTCCGAGACGGTGTTCAGCGGCTTCACCTCGGCCTATTGCTCGGCCCTGGTGCACGACGTCAACGCGGTGCACGGCCTGCTGGCGGCGATGGCGCTGCCCGCCGGGCCGGTGCTGGCGGCGACGGTCTTCGCCGGCGGCGCCGGCGGCCAGGCGGCGGTGCAGCTGCGCGACGGCGAGGCGCTGTGGACCATGACCCATGTCGAGGTGCCTGGGGTGCCCGACTACACCGAGCGCATCGCCCTGCATTTCGACGACGAGATTGTCGAGCTGGTGTTCCCCGCCCCCTACCTCAACCATCACCCGACCCGGCTGACGGTCCGCCGCGGCGCCGCCGGCGGGCTGGAGACCACCACGATCCGGCCGAATTTCGAGGAGGCCTTCGTGCGCGAACTCGAGGGCTTCTGGGCGGCGATCGCCACCGGCGCCGCACCGCGCAACACGATCGAGGAGGCCGGGCAGGACCAGGCCCTGCTGATCGGCCTGGCGCAGCGGGCGGACGGCCGGGCCGGCGCGGGCTGAGGACCACGCGGATGAGGAAGCGGGATCGAGCCAATCCAGGTTTCGCCGGAAGTCAGCCTTCGACTTTCCCGACACGCCTTCAGGATCCGAGATCCTAAACCTTCAATTCCGGACGAAACCTCCAACTCAAGGCACAGAGTCCGGCATCGATCTGGTAGCCTTCCGAAAACAGAAGCTTCGGAGGCTGCCCTGTCTGCCATGACGCGAACCACCGATCCTTGATCTCGGAGGGTTCAGATGCCGCTCATCACCAATGTCGCCTATTCGCCCGACCCGACCGATGGCCAGGCCCTGGGCCTCGACGTCGCCCTGAACGGCGCCACACGGCTCGCGGTCAACTGGGGCGACGGCTCCCCGCTGCAGCTCTATCAGGTGGCGCCGGGCAGCAATTCGATCCACCTGTCGCACGCCTATGCCGGGCCCGAGGCCGGCACCATCGTGCTGCGCGCCGGCGGGCCGGGCGTGCCGGACGACCGCACCACCCTGAACCTCGTCGTCGGCGCGGACGAGTCCTACGACCGCGTCTCCGGCGATCCGGCGGACCCGGCCATCTCCAGGGAAGGCCCGCTGATTTCCGGCGACGGCCAATGGGTGGTCTGGGCCGATGCCTATAACGGCATCTACAGCGCCGATGGCATCACGCTGAAGAACCTGGCCGACGGCACCACCGTCAGCGCCGGCAGCAGCCATGGCGACGCCTATGAGTTCGACGGCGGCCCGGTCATGCTGGCGAACGGCGCGGCGGCCTGGTTCGCTGAACAGTATTTCGGCGCAGAGGGGTATTATTTTCATCCCGTCGTCCTCTATCGGACCGAAGCCGGCGACCGGACCGTGCTGCAGGATGCCTTCAACGTCACGCTCACCGACGATGCGAAATATGTCGTCTACCGGCAGGACAGCACCGACGGGACGGGCGACGGCTGGTATCTGCGCGACCTCGATGCCGCCACCCGTGTCCATCTCGGGTCGGCCGGCCCCGAATATGACGGCCCGCGCTATCACGTGCATGTCGTGAACGGCCAGCTGGTGGTCGACGACAGCAGCACCGGGCAGCATTCCGTCAGCGGGGCGCTGGCCACCGACACCACGGACGACGGCAGTGTCACCGTCATCGCCACCGACGACGCGCTGGCGCCCGGCGACACCAACGACGGCTCCGACGTCTACCTCCAGGAGAACGGCGCCCCGACCCATTCCGGCACCGGCGGGCCGGACGTCCTGCTGCTGGGCGCGGCCGGCGACATCGCCGACGGCGGTGGCGGCAAGGACTACCTTTCGGGCGGCCTCGGCGACGACAGCCTGGCCGGTGGCGCCGGCGACGACCTGCTCTACGGCGGCGCCGGGGCGGACACCCTGACCGGCGGCGACGGCATCGACGCGGCAAGCTACGCCACCGGCCTCGCCGGGGTCCAGGCCAGCCTCGACCGGCCCGCCGGCAACACCGGCGACGCGGCGGGAGACAGCTATGCCGGCATCGAGAACCTGCTGGGCAGCGCCTTCGCCGACCGGCTCGAGGGCGACGCCGCGGCCAACGCCCTGCGCGGCGGGGCCGGGGACGACCGGCTCGGCGGGCTGGGCGGCGACGACCGGCTGGTCGGCGGCGACGGTGCCGACGTCATCGCCGGGGGCACCGGCGAGGACCGCATCTTCGGCGGTGCCGGGGATGACCGGATCACCGGTGGCGACGGCGCGGACACCCTGGTGTTCCAGCCTGGCTTCGGGCGCGACGTGGTGCAGGATTTCAACGGCGCGGCCGGCGATGTGATCCTGTTCGACCGCGCCGTCTTCGCCAGCTTCGCCGAGGTCATGGCCCATGCCGCCGACTACGGCGCGGACGGGACGGTGATCACGGTCGACGCCCAGGACAAGATCATCCTGCTGGGGGTCGACCGGGCCTCGCTGCAGGCCAACGACTTCGCCTTTCTATAGACGCGGTTCGCACCGGGGGTGCCCTCGGCCTCAGGCCGCCAGGCTGGCCCCGGGGCCGACATAGCGGCTGTCCGGCCGCAGCAGCCGGCCGGTCTGCTCCTGCTCCAGGATATGCGCGGTCCAGCCGGCGACGCGGCCGACGGCGAAGGCCGGGGTGAACAGCGACCGGTCGAGGCCGACCGCGTCGAGCAGCAGCGCGGTGTAGAACTCGACATTGATGTCGAGCGGCCGGTCCGGCTTGTGTTGGTGCAGCGCCGCCAGGGCCGCCTTCTCCACCGCCTCGGCCAGGGCGATGCGCGGGCTGGACAGGCCGGCGACGACCGCCTTCAGCACGTCGGCGCGCGGGTCGCGGGTGCGGTAGATGCGGTGGCCGAAGCCCATCAGCCGGCGGCCGGCCGCCAGCTCCGCCTCGATCCAGCCGGGCGCGGCCTGGGCGGTGCCGATGGCGTCGAGCATGTCGAGCACCGGCCCCGGCGCGCCGCCATGCAATGGGCCCTTGAGCGCGCACAGCGCGGCGGTGACCGAGGCCACGGTGCCGGCCAGGGTCGAGGCGACGACGCGGGCGGCGAAGGTCGAGGCGTTGAGGCCGTGATCGGCCACGGTGACGAGATAGGCGTCGAGCGCCCGCACCGAAGCGGGGTCGGCCGGCTTGTCCGCCAGCATGCGCAGCAGGTCGGCGGCATGGCCCAGCGCCGGATCGGGCGCCACCGGCGCCTGGCCCCGGCCCTGCCGCACCAGCGCCGCCAGGAACACCGGCATCGCCGCGACCAGCCCGATCGGGGTGCCTTCAGCGTCATCGGCAAGCCCGGCGATCATCGCCCGCAGCCCGTCGACCGGCGGCAGCCCGGCGGCGGCCGGCAGCAGCCGCGGCGTATGGCGGAAGGCGGCGGCGCGGGCGGCGCCGAGGCGGGGCTTGAGGTCGGCGGTGTCGGCGAAGCCGTCCCACAGCAGCGCCAGCAGGCCCTCGAAATCGAGCCGCCGCGCCGCCTCCTCCACCGCCATGCCGCGGATCACCAGCACGCCGCGCTGCCCGTCGACCAGGCTCATCACCGTCTCGGCGGCGACGATTCCGTCCAGTCCTGTGGTCATCTCTCGCTCTCCTCTTCGCAGATGCAGCAAGAGGTCGGACGGGAGGCATAGGTTGTCAATCTTGATAGATACGATCAATATATTGGGATGATCCAGGAACCGACCCTGTCGGCGAGCGAGGCGGCGGCGGAGCTGGGGGTCAGCCTGGCGACCCTCTATGCCTATGTCAGCCGCGGCATGATCCGCTCGATCGCCGAGCCTGGCCGGCGGTCGCGCCGCTACGCCGCCGCCGACATCCGCCGCCTGGCCCGGAAATCGGAGCCCGAGACCGCGCCGCCGCCGCTCTATTGGGGCCAGCCGGTGCTGGAATCGGCGATCACCCTGGTGGCCGGCGGGCGCCTGTACTATCGCGGCCGCGACGCGGTGCGGCTGGCCGAAAGCGCGACGCTGGAGAGCGTGGCCGGCCTGCTGTGGGGCGTCGCCGCCGACGACCCCTTCGCCGGTCCGGTGCCGCCGCTGCCTCCGGTCGCGGCCGCGATCGCCGCGGCGGGCCTGGCCCTGCCGCCGCTGGAGCGGGCGATGGCGGTGCTGCCGGCGCTGGGGGTCGAGGACGACCGCGCCCTCGCCCGCTCCGCCGCCGGGCTGCAGCGCACCGGCATGCGGGTGCTGCGCTGGCTGACCGCGGCGATGCTGCGCCGGCCGGCCGATGCCACCCCGGCCCATGAGGCCCTGGCCGCGGCCTGGGGCGCACCGCAGGCCGCCGACCTGGTGCGCCGGGCCCTGGTGCTGTGCGCCGACCACGAGCTGACCGCCTCGACCTTCGCCGCCCGCATCGCCGCCTCGACCGGTGCCTCGCCGCATGCCGCGATCGCCGCCGGCCTCGCGGTGCTGAACGGCCCGCTGCATGGCGGGATGAGCGCGCGCACCGGCGCCTTCCTGGAGGCGGTGCTGGCCGCCGCCGACGCCCGCCGCATGGTGGTGGAGCGGCTGCAGCGCGGCGAGGACCTGCCCGGCTTCGGCCACACCCTGTATCCCGATGGCGACCCGCGCGGGCAGCACCTGCTGGACCGCATCGTCGCGACGCTGCCGGACGCGCCGGAGCTGGCGGTCGCCCGCACCCTGGTCGACACCGTCGCCGACCTGACCGGCGACCGGCCGGCGCTGGACTTCGCCCTGGTGCTGGCGGCACGGCTGACCGGGCTGCCGCCGGAGGCGCCGCTGGCGATCTTCGCCCTGGGCCGCAGCACCGGCTGGATGGCGCATGTCATGGAGCAGTACGCCGCGGCGCGCCTGATCCGCCCCCGCGCCCGCTATGTCGGGCCGCAGCCCTGAGCCAAGGTCGCGAGCGGCGCCTCGCCGGCCAGCCCGACCAGGGCGTAGATCGGCACCGGCTCGCGGGCACCACGCGGGATCTCGTTGCCGACGAAGCGGAACTCGAACCCTTCGCCCGCCCCCTGACGCACCGCCTCGCTGACCAGGATGGTGGTGCCATGGATCTTGTTCAGCGCCTCCAAACGCGCCGCCACGTTCACCGTGTGGCCAAGCGCGGTGTAGTTCATGCGGTCGATCGACCCGACATTGCCAACCACCACCTCGCCGGTGTGAAGGCCGAAGCGGGTCAGCATCATCGTGCGGCCCTCGGCCTCGAACTCGGCATTCAGCCGGTCGATCCGCGCCGCCGCGTTCAAGGCGCCGAAGCAGGCCCGGCGGATATGGTCCGGCTGTGCCTCCGGCGCGTTCCAGAAGGCCATGACGCTGTCGCCGATGTATTTGTCGATGGTGGCGCCGGTGGCGATCAGCTCCGCGCCCAGCGCGGTGAAGTAGCGCGAGGTCCGCGCCATCAGCTCCTCCGGCGACAGCCCTTCGGCCAGGGATGTGAAGCCGGCGATGTCGGAGAACAGAACCGTCACCGGCTGCCGCCGGCCGCCCAGGGTGGGCGCCAGCTTTTGGGCGATGATGCTGCGCACGACCTGGCCGGGAACATAGGCCGCAAAGGTGCGCAGGGTCATCTCCAGCACGCCGATGGCGGATGCCAGCGACCGGATCTCCTCGATCCGCGACACGGCAACACCCGGTTGGCGGAAATCGAAGCGCATGATCTGGCCGAGTTCCACCGTCACCCGGCGCAGCGGCCGCGCCAAGGCCCGTGCCGCGACCATGACGATGCCGAGCGCCAGCAGCGTGGCGGCGACGCCGATCAGCAGCGACGTCAACCGGATGCGATCGGCCGGCCCGACCACGAGGTCGTAGGGATAGGAGATTCCCAGCACGACGTCGGGCATGCTCGATCCCATCGGCTCGAAGCGCTCGAGATAGGTCCGGTCACCGAGCACACCGGTGAAGTTCCGGCCGGTGCCGATGGCCTGGAAGCTGCGGTACATCTCCGCCAGGATCGGCGACCCCAACTCGCTCAGGAGCGGCAGTTGCTCCGCCCGAGCCTCCCGGAACGCAGTGCGGTAGCGAACGCCGTCGGGATGCGCGATCAGCGCCCCGGACCGGTCGAACACCACCAGTTCGAGCTCATGCTCGCGGCGCAGGTCGGAGAGGGTGCGATCGAGCACCGCGAGACCGATGTCGATCCCGAAGACGACGCCTTCCGCCAGTTGAGACTTCCGCGCCAGGCTGACGCCGACCTGGTCCATGTTGGCGAAGCGGTAGGGCGGGGTGACGACCGGTCCGGCCGCCGCCGTCGCCTGCGCGTACCACGGCCTCGTGCGGGGATCGAAGCTGGTGGCCATCACCTGCGGCGGGCCGAGCGGGCGCCCCTGGGCGTTGGTCACCATCCAATGCGCGATCGCGCCATCCGGGATGGGCTCGACGAATTCCAGCGCATAGGCCGCGCCGGGCACCGTCGTGCCCTTGACCTCCGGCAGATTCGCCGTCGCCAGCGACTGCACCAGGAAGAAACGGCCATCGTCCCAGGCGACGAAGAAGGATGCGGCGGCCGGCAGCACCTCCTGCAGGTCGCGCAGCGTGCCGCGCATCACCGCGCCCAGATGATCCTCCGGGACGTCGGTCTCGATCGTCAGCGTCGCCGTGTCCAGCACCACATCGGCGAGGTGCAGTCCGTTGCGGAACTCGTCCCGCACCCGCGCGACGATCCGGTCGAAGCGGGCATCGGCATCGGCGCGGACCAGCGTCGTCACCTCGCCATGGTTGTACCAGATCAGGCCGCCGGAGATCGCCAGGACGATGACGGCGAAAACCGCCGCCACCACGACCTGCAGCTTCCACGGCCCAAGCCCGGTTGCAGCCGCCCCCCGCATGCCCCTTCTCACGGTTGTGCCCGGACACCCTATCCCGATGCCGGCCCGGCCGGAACCTCCCCGATCGGGTCATGACCGACAAAACGGGGCGGCCCTTCGATCATGCCGTTTGACAGGGCCGGCCGCGCCGGGCTTGCCTGCAAGGACCGCCTCGAGACGCCAGGATCATGCTCGCCCTCTACCTGCCCGTCGCCGCCATCATCCTCGGCATCTCCGTCCTCCAGGTCGCCAACGGCATCCTCGTCACCGTGCTGCCGATCGCGCTGACCGAGGCAGGCTATTCGATCCAGGCCTTCAGCGCGGTGGCCACGGCGCATTCGCTCAGCTTCCTGCTCGGCTGCATGCTGTCGACCCGGATCATCGGCGCGGTCGGCCACATCCGGGCCTTCGCCGCCTATGCCGCCGCCACCTCGGTGACGGCGCTGAGCTTCACCATCGCGCCCGACCCGGCCCTGTGGATGGCGCTGCGGCTGATCACCGGCTTCTGCTCCGCCGGGCTGTTCACCGTGGCCGAGAGCTGGCTGAACGAGATGACGCCGAACGCCCATCGCGGCCGGGTGTTCTCGGTCTACACCATCGTCCAGAAGGTGGCGCTGGTCGGCGGCCAGTTCGTGCTGCTGTTCACCGGCGGGCCGGTGGTGCTGGGGCTGTTCATGATCGCATCGGCCTTCTATTCGATGTCGCTGATCCCCGTGGCGATGAACCGCGCCACCACCCCGTCGATCGCCGCCATCCGCACCCTGCCGCTGCGCCAGTTGTACCGCATCGCCCCGGCCGCGGTGATCGGCTGCGTCTCCAGCGGGCTGATCAATAGCGCCGTGGCCTCGATCGGCCCGATCTGGGGGCTGCAGACCGGGCTGAGCGTCGGCCTGGCCGGCGCCATCCCGGCGATGGCCCAGGTCGGCAACCTCTTGGCGCAATGGCCGCTGGGCCGCCTTTCCGACCGCATCGACCGGCGCCAGGTCATGCTGGCGTCCAGCGTCGTCACCATCCTGGTGTCGCTGACGCTGGGCCTGCTGCGGCCCGAATCGGACTGGCTGCTGGCGGTGCTGTTCGGCCTGTGGGGCGCGGCCTCGATTTCGACCTACGGCATCTGCGTCGCCCATGCCAACGACTTCGCCCCGCGCGGCACCGCCGTGGCCCTGTCGAGCAGCCTGCTGCTGTGCTGGGGCGTCGGCGCCTGCATGGGGCCGCTGATCGCCTCCGCCGTCATGGGATCGATCGGGCCGGACGGTCTGTTCCTGTACGGCGCCGCGATCGCCACGGTCACCGCGATCTTCACCGCCTGGCGCATGACCCGGCGGCCCGCCCGCCCGGCCGAGGAGCGCGAGCCCTTCGTCAACCGGCCGGCGACCAGCCCGATCGCCAGCGAGCTGGCGGCCCGGCGTGAGGCCGGAGAGTAATTAGCGGTCCAAACGGAAGCGGGCGGCCCGAAGGCCGCCCGCTTTCCCCGATGTATGGTCTTGCCCGGCGGCTGCTATGCGGCCTGCCGTGGCGCGGAGGGACCGGCGAGACGACGGCGCATCACTTTCGCCGGCGCCGCGGCGGTTCCGCGTCCGCGCCGCTCGCCGACGAATTCGCTTCGTCTCGCCAACTCTCGCCCCGAATTGAGCAGCCTCGACAGCTCGCGGCGGGCCCGCGACAGGCGGCTCTTGACCGTGCCGACGGCACAGCCGCAGATCTCGGCCGCCTCCTCGTAGCTGAAGCCGCTGGCGCCGACCATCAGCAGGATCTCGCGCTGGTCGGGTGTCAGCAGCATCAGCGCCCGGCGGAAGTCCTGGAACTCCAGCTTGGCGTCCTGCGACGGCGGTACCCACAGCAGGTCGAGGTCGACCCCGTCCTTGGGTTCCGCCACGAATTTCCGGCGCCGCAGCTGGTTGACGTACTGGTTGCGCAGGATGGTGAAGATCCAGGCCCGGAAGTTGGTGCCCGGCGTGAACTGGGATTCCGCCCGCAGGGCGCGAAGGATCGCGTCCTGGACGAGATCATCGGCGCGATCCGCATCACCGCTGAGCGATCGGGCGAAGGCCCGCAGATGCGGTATCGCCCCAGTCAGCTCGGCGTGAAAGTCGAATTGCACATTGCCCTCCTCGTTGTCGCCGACGGCACCACCGCCCACGCAGGATTCATCTTGATGGCGGTCAGGAATTTCGGCACCGAATACGGCAGAAATCCGGCCTGCCCATGGCCATCTCGCCTCTTTCTCTCAACGATCCTTGTCCTCCTCGGGCTTTGGCTTCTTCGCACCTTGCTCCAACATTTCGAGCAAGTCGTCCGGCAAAGGTTCGTCCAGCACCGGATCGTACAGGGATTTCAGCTGCTGCGAGAGCCAGTTGTCGAATTGCGGCGGCTTCTTCAGGCGATCCGGCGCCACCCGGCCCGGCTCGGCCGGACGGGGTGCCCCTGCCTCGCGCTTCCGCATTCGATCGCCTCGCCTTCGGTCCATCCGAACTCGATCCCGCTTTGCCCCGGCCGATAGTGCCGCGCTACATTACCAATCCGCGACCGGGATGGAAGTTCCAGTGCGGCCGCACCCCGCCGCGCGGCGCAGCCCTGCGGCGCGGGAACGGATTGCGATCCCGGTCTCCGGCCGCTAAGCATAGCAGCCGACGGGCCAGCATATACGAATTCGGCAAGGTGGACGCGATGACCGGCACTTCCAAGGAAATCCTGAAGCATCTGCCCTACCTCAGGCGCTACGCCCGGGCCCTGGTCGGGTCGCAGGAGCGCGGCGACCAGTATATGCGGGTGTTCCTGGAGGCGATCCTGGCCGATCCCGAGCGGGTGTCGCCGGACGGCGACCTGCGGGCCCAGCTGTTCGCCGTGTTCCATGACGTCTGCACCCTGCTCGACGCCACCGGCGGCGACGGCGTCCCGGCGCTGGAAGGGCTGATCCCGGTCGAGGCGCGGCTGTCGCACCTGTCGGCGGTGCAGCGCCAGGTGCTGCTGCTGGTCTCGCTCGAGGGCTTCTCCTTTGCCGATGTCGGCTACATCCTGCACCTGCCCGAGGCCGAGGTCCGCGACCAGCTCGACGCCGCCCGGAAGGAGATGCAGCGCCAGCACCCGGCCCGCATCCTGATCATCGAGGACGAGCCGCTGATCGCCATGGACATCGCCCGGATCGTCGAGGAGATGGGCCACACCGTCTGCGGCACCGCGGCGGACCATGCCGAGGCGCTGGCGCTGTCGCAACGGACGGCGCCCCACATCGTCCTGGCCGACATCCAGCTCAAGGGCGGCGACAGCGGCATCGCCGCGGTGCAGGACATCCTTCGCGCCATCTCGGTGCCCGTCGTGTTCGTCACCGGCTTCCCCGAGCGGCTGCTGACCGGCGAGCGGCTGGAGCCGACCTTCGTGGTCACCAAGCCGTTCAAGCCCGATGCCCTGGTCTCGGTGATCGGCCAGGCGCTGGCCATGCACCCCCCGCTGCCAGCGGCGTGACCGCGGCCATGCGCCGGCCGGGGTCCCGCCGGATGGATCATTTCAGGGTTTTGCCTGTTTCCCCCCCGACGGTGATCGCCCCATCTCCGGCCCTGGATCGGCGTGATCCGGGCCGTCCCTGCTTCGCGATCATCGGCGGGGGGAGTGTCATGCCAGCGGATCAGACATGGGGCCGGGCCGCATGACCAGCGCCCTGATCACCGCCATCGACACCCGCGAGGAGCGCGACGTCATCACCGCCCGGCAGCGCGTCCGGCTGGTGGCCACCGAACTGGGCTTCGACGGGCGCGACCGGGTGCGGATCGTCGCCGCGGCCTCGGCCATGACCCGCAGCTTCCTGGCCCGCTTCGGCCAGGCCAACCTGTCGCTCCTGATCCTGGGCGGCCCACCGGCGGCGCTGGAGATCGTGCTGGCCGCGCCACGCCGCACCCTGGGCCCACAGGGCAGCCCGCTGCAGCGTTCGCGCCTCGACACCACGCCGGTCCGCGCCCTGATGGACTGGGTAGAGCTGCGCCACGCCCGCGGCGTGGTCCGGCTGGTGATGCGCAAGGAGCTGGCGCAGGCCGCGACCGGCCAGGACCCGGCGGCGCTGGCGCACCGGACCATGGCGGCGCTGGCCGACGAGACCGGCGTCGACCCGTTCGAGGAGGTCCACCGGCAGACCATCGAGCAGATCGCCAGCCTGACCGAGCTGCGCCAGCGCGAGGAGCAGCTGATCGCCGCCAACGCCCAGCTGCGCGAGGTCGAGCGGGCGCTGCGCGCCAGCCTGGAGGAGAAGGACGTGCTGATGCGCGAGGTGCATCACCGCGTCAACAACAACCTCCAGATCATCGCCAGCCTGCTGAACCTGCAGACCTCCCGCGCCTCGGACCCGGCGGTGCGCGAAGAGCTGGCGGTGGTCGGCAACCGCATCCAGTCGCTCAGCCTGGTGCACCAGAAGCTCTACCGGTCCCAGGACCTGTCGCATATCGATGCCGGTGGCTATGTCCATGAGCTGTGCGCCCATCTGCAGGGGGCTTTCGCCGCCACCACCGGACCGGTGGCGCTGGCGGTCGAGGCGCCGCCCCTGCCGATCCCACTGGACAGCGCCATCCATCTCGGCCTGATCGTCAACGAGCTGGTGACCAACAGCCTGAAGCACGGCTTCCACGACGGCCAGGGCGGCCGGATCGCGGTGTCGCTGCATCGCGCCGAGGCCGATCAGCTGGTCCTGACCGTGGTCGATGACGGCCGCGCCGACGAGGTGACGCGGCGCGGCCTGGGCATGACCCTGGTCGAGGCCATGGCCCGCCGGCTGGACGGCACGCTGGCGGTCGCCCGCGACGGCGGCACCCGGACGATGCTGACCCTCCCCATGCCCAAAGAGTCCTCTAAAAACCGTTCCGAATCAGACTGATACAGAACCGACTTAAATAATTCAGATTAACTTTGGCCCCTATAGTATTGATCACTCGCAACAAGCGAATTGTATGGCAAATTGTCTTTATCGATCAATCGTCTCGCGCCGATCCTTTATAAAAACGCTCCACTCTTGCTGAATTCATGCTATAGTCGGTCGTGCAGTACCTTCTGCACCCTTCCGCTTCCTAACGACCTTAACCAAGCCGCGGTCCCCCGCGGCTTGTTTTTGTGTGGATGACGGCGGTCAAGGACTGACGAAGGTCAGCGGAATCTCCGTCGTCGACTTGATCTCCTCCATGGCGAACATGGAGGTGACATCCGCCAGCTCGATGCGCGCGATGATCTTTCGATAGAGCGCATCATAGCTGGCGATGTCGGCGACATAGGCCTTGAGCAGGTAGTCGATCTCGCCGCTCATGCGATAGACGTCGACGATCTCCGGAAGGTCGCGCACGGCACTGCTGAAGCGATCGAGCCATTCGACCGTGTGCTGGCTCGTCCGCACGGCGATGAACACCGTCACGCCGACATTGAGGGCCGCCTTGTCGAGCAGCGCCACGCGCCTGCGGACGATGCCCGCCTGTTCCAGCTTCTGCACGCGGCGCCAGCACGGCGTGGCCGAGATGCCGGCCTTCACCGCGAGGTCGGCCAGCGCGATCGTCGCATCGGTCTGCAGCGCCTTCAGGATCCTGAGGTCGATCTCGTCGAGCTTGAGCGGCGTCGGCGCGGTCACGGCATGAACTCCTTTGTGCGACGGCAACGACCTCCATCCTGAGTAGGAAAGACCACCCAAGAAGTCAAACATAGAAATACATTCTACCAAACCGGCAAAAATCGAAAGCCGCTTGCCATCGACGCGTCGACGTCCGGCGACAACGCAACCTGATTCCCACCGGCCGGGCCTACGCTGTTCTCATGCGTCGAGAGGCAGGCCGGACCATGAACCACACAGCTGTCACAGAAGCTTTCCAGTCCACCGCCCAGCGGAGCGGCCCGAGGCTGAAGACCCTGCCGGACTTCGGCGGATCACCGCAGGCGATGCTGGAGCATTTCACGGCGCATCCCGGGCTGATCTGCGATCTCGACCTGGAACGCCAACCCGGCACCTACGCCCGCAACCTGCTGTGGAGCGATGCCGGGACCAGCGTGTGGGCCATGGTATGGGACAGGGGCGCCCGGACCGCGATCCACGACCACCATTGCGCCTGCGCCTTCGGCCTGATCCGCGGCAACCTGACCGAGATCCGCTTCCGGGCCTTCGACGGGATCCGGGTGGCAAAGACCTGGGAAGCCATGCACCAGCCGGGCGACATCGCGAGCCTGGCGACGACGCACCCGAACATCCATCAGATGGTCAACGACAGCGACAGGGTCGCGATCTCGCTGCACATCTACGGCTACGACCCCCGGGTGCACGCCTCCTCCGTCGACCGGGAGTACCTGCTCGCACCGGCCTGAGGACCCCTCACGCCGCCGCGGCGACGGCGTTTCCCGGTTGGGGCCGACCGGAGTTTCCCCCTATCCTCTGCCGAAGGCGGCGCGACCCGCCACGACAAGGGAGGATCGGATGCTCGGCCGGATGCAGCAAGGCCCCCTGCTGGTCACCCACCTGCTCCGCTACGCCGAGCGTTTCCACCGCGCGGCGCGGATCACCACCCAGCGCCGCGACGGCAGCACCGCCGCCTTGTCCTACCCCGAACTCGCCGCCCGCACCGCCCGGCTGGCCCATGCCCTGGCGGCGCGCGGCATCGCCCGGGGCGAGCGCCTGGCCACTTTGGCCTGGAACGACCACCGCCATCTCGAGCTCTATTACGGCGTCGCCGGCATCGGCGCGGTCTGCCACACCGTCAACCCGCGGCTGTTCCCGGACCAGATCGCCTTCATCCTGAACGATGCCGGCGATACCCACCTGTTCCTCGACCCGATGTTCCTGCCCATCCTGTGCGCGATCGGCGACCGGGTGCCGGCGGCCCTGAAGACCCTGGTGCTGCTGGAGCCGCCGGCCGAGACGGTGCCCGCCACCCTTGCCGCCCGCTTCGAGGTGCTGGACTACGAGGCTCTGATCGCCGGGCACGCCGAGACCTTCGACTGGCCGGAATTCGACGAGAACACCGCCGCCTTCCTCTGCTACTCCTCCGGCACCACCGGCGACCCCAAGGGCGTGCTGTACTCCCACCGCTCCTGCGTGCTGCACGCCTATGGCGCGAACCAGCCGGACTCCTTCGGGCTGCGCTCGGTCGACACCGTCATGCCGGTCGTGCCGATGTTCCATGTCAACGCCTGGGGCATCCCCTTCGTGGCGCTGCTGGCCGGGGCGTCGCTGGTGCTGCCGGGACCGCGGCTGGACGGCGCCTCGCTGTTCCGGCTGATGGAGGAGACCGGGGTGACCCTGTCGGCCGGGGTGCCCACCATCTGGCTCGGCCTGCTCAACCACCTGCGCGAGACCGGCAGCCGCTTCGCCAAGCCGCCGCGCCTGCTGATCGGCGGGTCGGCCTGCCCGCTGCCGATCATCGAGACGCTGGAGCGCGACTACGGCGCCTGCGTCGACCACGCCTGGGGCATGACCGAGACCAGCCCGATCGGCCTCTACAACACGCCGAAGCGCGAGCAGGCCGGCTGGAGCGCGGCCGACCGGCTGAGGCTGAAGCGCAAGCAGGGCCGCCCGGTCGCCGGGGTGCAACTGCGCATCGTCGACGCCGAGGGGCGCGAGGTGGCGATGGACGGCGTCGCCTTCGGCGAGATCCTGGTGCGCGGCCCCTGGGTGGCCGCCGCCTATTTCGGCCATGACGACGACCCCGCCTTCACCGCCGACGGCTGGTTCCGCACCGGCGACGTCGCCACCATGGACGAGAGCGGCTATGTCGAGATCGTCGACCGGGCCAAGGACGTGATCAAGTCGGGCGGCGAATGGATCAGCTCGATCGCCCTGGAGAACATCGCCATCGGCCACCCCAAGCTGCGCGAGGCCGCGGTGATCGGCGCCCGCCACCCGAAATGGGACGAGCGCCCGGTGCTGGTCGCGGTCGCAGCCGAGGGCACCACCCCGACCAAGGCCGAGATCCTGGAATGGTTCGACGGCAAGGTCGCGAAATGGTGGCGGCCCGACGACGTCATCTTCGTCGACGAACTGCCCCACACCGCCACCGGCAAGCTCTTGAAGACCGAGCTGCGGAAACGGTATCGGGACCATCTCTCACCGTAGGTCGGCTCCCGCCTCTCACGGCCCCTCCCATTCTGTCAAGCCCGGCAATGACAGGGGACGTGATGCCGGCGTTGCCCCTCACCCCACCGCCCGTGCCAGTTCGCGCACTGCCTTCATTCGCCTGTCATGGAACCGGTGTAGAGCGGCCACATGATGAAGTTGAAGATCCGGCAACGGCCGTTCCCCGAGCTTTCTTACGCCAATCCAAGCCAACACGCGGTGCAGCGCTGGTTCATTCGGACGGTCGAGGGGCTGTCCGGGCGTGACAGGTTTGCAGCGCTTTACGATCATTGGCGCAAAGATATCGTGCCGACCGGCGATCGCGTGTTTTCCCGCATGCTCGAGCTGATCGATGTCAGCGTTCGGACCCCCGACCAATGGCCGCCACGTGATTTGCCGGACCGGCCGTTGGTCATCCTGGCCAACCATCCGTTCGGCATCGGCGATGGGATTGCCATTCTATCGCTGGCCGAACAATTGGACCGGCCATTCCGCGTCATGCTCGCGTCCGACCTGTTGAAGGTGCCGGAGATAGAAGCCTATTCGCTCTCGGTGGATTTTTCAGAAACCAAAGAGGCTGTCAAAAACAACCTCGCGATGCGCAATGAAGCGCTGCGCCTTCTGAAGCAGGGCGTGACGATCGTTGTGTTTCCTGCCGGCGGCGTCGCCACCGCACCGAATGTGTTCGGCGGGGCCCAGGACCTGCCGTGGAAGATCTTCGCTGCACGTCTTATTCAGGAAGCGAGGGCGGCAGTCGTTCCCGTGCATTTCTCGGGCCAGAACGGCCGCCTGTTTCATCTTGTCAGTCGAGCGATGAATTTGACCGAGCGCGACAATCGTCTTGCCAAGATCATCGGCAAGCTATCGCTGACGCTGCGGCTTTCGTTGCTGATACGCGAATTCACGCACCTGTCAGGCAAGTCGATCGAGACGCGGATAGGGCGTCTGCTCGACTGGGAAGAACTCGCGCCATTGCGTGACCGCAAGGCGCTGTTGCAGCGGTTGCATCGCGGCGTGTTTGAACTGTCGCCCGCCTTGCTCCCTCACCGTGAACCAGGCTCATGATTCACGGCGAGAGGGCCCGCATAGAACATCACCCCACCGCCCGCGCCAGTTCGCGCAGCGCCTCGGTGCCGGACAGCACCCGGGTGACCTCGTTGACCTGCGCCAGCCGGCCATCGCGCAGGATGCCGAACAGATAGACCTCGATCGCCGCCTGCCGGCCGTCGGCATGGGTGACCTCGACCACATGCCGGTCGGCGATGGCGTCGCCCTGGCGGACGGCGTCGAGCACGGTGACCGCGATCGACCGCACCGCCCCGGCGACGTGCCGGACATGGGCGTCGAAGCGGGCGCGGTCGCTGTGTTCGCCATCCGTCACCTGCTCGTAGTCGTCGGTGAAGAATTCCGGGATCCGGTCGGGGTCGGCGAACACGGCCTGCAGCATCCGGGCGATCCGCCGCTTCAGCTCCGCGCCGTCGCAGGGGGTGATGAACAGGGACATCCGATCTCTCTTTCCGCTGGGGATGGCCGGATGCTAGGACCATTCCAGTTGGCCCGCTGGCGCGGAAGGGCCATCGTTCGTTCCTATCGGGCCAAAGCGGAGGCCGCATGCCCGACCGTGACCTGCCCTTCGCCCCGCTGCGGCTGCAGCATGAGGACGGCCACCGCACACCCGCCCACGGCCATGACCGGGCGCAGGTGTTCCTGGTCGCCGCCGGCGCCCTGCTGCTGACCACGGCAAGCGGCACCTGGGCGATGCCCGCCGGGCATGTCGCCTGGATCCCGCCCGGCCTGCAGCATGAGGCGGTCAGCCACGGCCGCTTGAGGGCTCTCGGCGCCTACCTGCCGGCGTCACGCTGCGCCGGCCTGCCCGAGGCGCCGGCCCTGCTGCGCCGCACCGCCCTACTGGCGGCGGTGCTGGAGCGCCTGGGCGACGCCGCCGCCGACGCGCCGGTGGACCGGACCGAGCACCTGCTGGCAGTGCTGCTGGACGAGATCGCCACTACCGAGCAGGACGCGCTGGACCTGCCGCTGCCGCGCAGCCCGCGCCTGCTGAAGCTGGTCGCGGCCCTGATGGCGGACCCGGCCGAGCGGCGCGGCCTGGACGACCTGGCCCGAGACTTCGCGCTGTCGCGGCGCAGCCTGACCCGGCTGTTCCGGCAGGAGACCGGGCTGTCGCTCGGGCAATGGCGGCTGCGCCGGCGCGTCATCGCCGCCATCGCTCTGCTGGCCGAGGGGCAGAGCGTCACCGACATCGCCCTGACCCTGGGCCATGCGAGCGTCGGCGCCTTCAGCCAATCCTTCCGCAAGATCATCGGCGTGCCGCCGACGGCCTATCGGCCGGACGCAGCCCCCTCAGCCTGAGATCGGGTTCAGGCGCGCTCCACCCGGCAGAGCATGCAGCCCGGCTTCGCGGTGTGGATGTTCACGAATGCGGTGCGCGCATCATCGAGCGCACGCAGCAGCGCCTCGTCGATCTCGTTGCCGTCGGCGACATGGCCGAGATCGTAGATGCACTGGTCGTCGCGGTCGTAGGCGCGCACCGACACCAGCCGGTTGCGCACGATCGGCGCGACCTCGTTGATCGCCTCGAAAGGCCGGCACGGCTCGGCGTGGACGAAGATCGGGCTCGGGGTCCAGTAGATGCCCTGCGGCCGCGGCAGCCGGTACGAGCCGAGCAGCGATTCCTCGCCGGCCGCGGCATCGCGCAGGCAATGCCGGCACGGCGCGCCGTCGACGGTAAGCCGGCGCAGCTGGTTGCCATTGTCGTCCACGCCGGTGCGGCTCCAGCGCCCTCCCACCTCGGCGGGAATCGGGACGCAGCGGAAATCGGACATCTGATCCTCCTGGTCTGCAACCGGAAGATGGTCGTTGTCGCCGCCGGATGCGCTCCGTTTCTTGCGATGGGAATGCGATTGTCTGCCCCGTCACGCGGGATCAGCGTCCTACCCCAGCACGAGGTCGTCGCGATGGATCATCTCGTCGCGGCCGCGATAGCCGAGGATGGTCTCGATCTCGCGGCTCTTGTGGCCGCGGATGCGGCTGGCGTCGTCGGAATCATAGGCCGAGAGGCCGCGCGCCAGCACCCGGCCTTCGCCGTCCTTGACCGCAATGGCATCGCCGCGGCGGAAGCTGCCCTCGACCCCGGTCACCCCGGCCGGCAGCAGGCTGCGGCCGTCGGCCAGCGCCTTGGCGGCACCGGCGTCGATCACCACCGCGCCGACCGGCTTCAGCGACCCGGCAATCCAGCGCTTGCGCGCGGTGCGCGGCTCCGCCCCCGGCACGAACCAGGTGCAGGGCGCGCCGGATTCGATCCTGGCGAGCGGCGACGCCTCCTTGCCCATGGCGATCACCATGCGGCAGCCGGCGCCCATGGCGATGCGGGCGGCCACCAGCTTGGTCACCATGCCGCCGGAGGAATAGCCGGGCAGCGCCTCGCCGGCCATGCCCTCGATTTCCGGTGTCAGTTCGCGCACCTCGGGGATCAGGGTGGCCGACGGGTCGCGCTTGGGGTCGGCGGTGTAGAGCCCGTCGATGTCGGACAGCAGCACCAGCGTGTCGGCCGAGATCATCTGCGACACCCGCGCCGCCAGCCGGTCGTTGTCGCCGAAGCGGATCTCCGCCGTCGCCACCGTGTCGTTCTCGTTGATCACCGGCACCGCGCCGAGGCGCAGCAGCGTCTCGATCGTCGCCCGGCCGTTCAGGTGGCGGCGGCGGTCCTCGGTGTCCTGCAGCGTCAGCAGGATCTGCGCCACGGTGATGTCGTGCCGCGCCAGCGTCTCCTGATAGGCATGGGCCAGCCGGATCTGGCCGGTGGCGGCGGCCGCCTGCTTCTCCTCCAACCGCAGCGCCCTGCCCTTGAGGCCGAGATGCTCGCGCCCCGCCGCGATCGAGCCGGAGGAGACGATCACCACCTCCTGCCCCCGCGCCCGGCAGCGGGCGACGTCGTCGGCCAGCGCATCCAGCCAAGCGCGGCGTAACTGCCCCGTGCGTTGATCAACCAGCAGGGCGGACCCGACCTTGACGACGATGCGGCGGGCCTGGGCGAGGGAAGCGGTCATGGAGGCATTCGGCGGCGAGAAGGACGGGTCCTCTTCCTAGCCCGTCCGCCCTGCGACGCAAAGCCGTTCCGCGCCCCCTCCCGGCCTCGCGCCGCCGCGGATATGATCCGGGCGCGACGCGGACGGCCGGGGCCGGCCGGGGTTCAGGCGGAGACGACCCATGACCGAGGACGCGACCATCCTGCTGTTCTCCTACGGCACGCTGCAGCAGGAGAACGTCCAGCTGACGTCTTTCGGCCGCCGACTGGCGGGGACGCCGGACGCGATGCCGGGCTGGCGGCAGGGCGAGATCGAGATCACCGATCCCGAGGTGATCCGCACCAGCGGCAAGCGCTTCCACCCGATCGTCGAGCCCAGCGGGGACCCGGCGGACGAGGTGTCCGGGATGGCCTTCCGCATCACCGGCACCGAGCTCGCCGCCGCCGATGCCTATGAGGTGTCGGACTACAAACGGATCCTGGTCCGGCTGAAATCCGGCAGCGACGCCTGGGTCTACGTCAAAGGCTGAGCGGGACCTGATCCCTGGTCGGGTGTCACGCCGCTTCGGTGCGTCGGCGGGCGGCGGCCTCGCCCCCCACGATCAGCGGCTGCCGCCAGCTGCGGGGATGGTCGCCGAAGCCGGCGAACCGGCCCCATTCGCCGTCCGACGAGGTGTACGCAGCACCGCCCATGGCCGAGACCAGGGCGATGCCGCCGGCGACGTCCCAGACATTGGGGCTTTCGAACCGCGCCACCTCCAGCAGCCCGGCGGCGACGAAGGCGCATTCGATCGCGGCGGATCCGGTCTTGCGGACATCCCAGATCAGGTCGTGGTCGTGATCCAGGTTGGGTTCCCCCGCCAGGCGCCGGCGCACCGCCGGATTCGGCCCGACCTCCAGCGCCGCGCTGTCGAAGCTGAGCGGCCCGCCGCTGCAGGCATGGTAGATGCCCGACCGCAGCGCGTGGGTGGTCGAGCACCAGACCGCGCCGACGATCGGCCGCCCGCGGTGCAGCACGCCGATCGAAGCGGCGAACAGGGGCAGGCCGTTGATGAAGTTGGTGGTGCCGTCGATCGGATCGACCGCCCAGACCGGACAGTCCGCCGCCGCCGGCGCGTCCTCCATCTCCTCGCCGATGATGCCATGATCGGGGAACAGCTCGCCGAGGCGATGCCGGATCACCGATTCGACCTTGTGGTCGACCTCCGAGACCGGATCCCGCCAGGCCAGGTCGTGGCCGGGGTCGGCGCTGGTCTTGTAGCGGATGTTGAGGGTGCGGCCGAGGGCGCTGACGATCTCCGCCCCCGCCAGCCGGGCCAGTTCCACCGCGGTCTCTTCGAATTGCCGCAGCAGCGCCGCGGGCAGTTCGGGATTGTCCGTGTCGGTCATGCGTCCCTCGGGATCAGCACGGTCAGCGGCTTGGGCTCCAGCGAGACGATCAGTGTCGCCTCGCCGCCCTCGATCAGCGCGTCGTCGATGTGCAGGGGTTCGCCATGGGGATGGATCTCCACCCGCTGCGCCTTGATGCGCCGCAATGGCGACGGCGACGATTCGGGATCCTTGAGCCAGGCGAGCATGGCCCTGCGCTTGGCCACCGGAAGACAGGCCACGACCAGCGACGCATCTTCCCCATCGGCCTCGGGGGCCAGCCGCAGGTTCGGCCCGATCATCGGGATGTTCATGATCTCCAGCATCAGCGCCGGCTGCCGCAGCCGCCGGCCGTCGATGGTGACGCTGCAGCCTACCGGGCTGGAGTCGGCGACGATCCGGGCCAGATCCGCGCGCCGCCCTTCGGCCAGGTCGGTGCCATGCTCCTTGGCGCCGACGCTCTGCCGGATCGCGGTCGGGAAAGGGCCGGCGCCGACCGCCTCGACGAAGTTGCGGGCCCATTCCGGCCCCTTGACCAAGCCGATATGCAGTTTCGCCTTCCGGGCATCGGCCAGGCCCGCCACGAGGTGGTGCGGCGTATCGAGCAGGCCGAGCGACCGGGCGATGTTGTTCGAGCCGCCGGTGGGCAGGATGGCGATGGTGTGGGGTCGGCCGTGCAGCGCCAGCACGATCTCGGCGACGGCACCGTCGCCCCCCGCGATCACCACCAGTTTGTGCGGCGATTCGAGGGCCTGTTCGATCTTCTTGGTCTGGGTCGAGTAATGCGCCGGGGCGAAGCCGGACATCTCGAGCAGGCGGATCAGCCGGCCGGGCGACCAGTCGCCATCGCCTGCCTTGGGATTGTGAAACAACGAGACATCCATGCCCGGTTAATGAGCCGAAGGCCCCACCGGTTCCGTTCGCCCCGCTTCTGCTCGCCCCGCTTCGGCAGATTCAACCTCGGTTGCCGGCGGCCGGATCGCCGATTCCGGCGCCTCGCAATGCTCAGTCGGATTCCGGCGGCGCCCAGGGGTTGATGTCCTGCGGCGTGGACTCTTCCGGCGCCGGGGCCGGACGGCTGGCGACGATCCGGGTCCACAGCAGGCGCAGCACGGCATGGACGCCGCCGCCGGTGGCGCCCGACAGGGTCACCACCACGGCGCCGCGGCCGGCGGCCTTGGCCAGTGCCTTGCGGCGCTCGGCCACCGTCTCGTCGTCCAGCGCGTCGATCTTGTTCAGGCCGACGATCTCCGGCTTGCCGGCCAGGCCGCCGCCATAGGCCTCGAGCTCGCCGCGCACCACGCGGTAGGCCTCGGCCACGTCCTCGCTGGTGCCGTCGACCAGGTGCAGCAGCACGCCGCAGCGCTCGACATGGCCGAGGAAGCGGTCGCCCAGCCCGGCGCCCTCATGCGCACCCTCGATCAGGCCGGGGATGTCGGCCAGCACGAACTCGTGGTCGTCGGTGCGGACCACGCCGAGATTCGGGTGCAGCGTGGTGAAGGGATAGTCGGCGATCTTCGGCTTGGCGGCGCTGGTGGCGGCCAGGAAGGTCGACTTGCCGGCATTGGGCAGCCCGACCAGCCCGGCATCGGCGATCAGCTTCAGCCGCAGCCAGACCCAGCGCTCGCCACCCGGCCAGCCGGGATCGAAGCGGCGCGGGGCGCGGTTGGTCGAGGTCTTGAAATGGGCATTGCCGAAGCCGCCGTCGCCGCCCTTGAGCAGCAGCACCCGCTGGCCGACCTCGGTCAGGTCGGTCAGCACCGTCTCCTTGTCCTCGTCCAGCACCTGGGTGCCGACCGGCACGCGCAGCACGGCGTCGGCCCCGGCGGCGCCGAAGCGGTCGGAGCCCATGCCGTGATGACCGCGATCGGCCTTGAAATGCTGCTGGTAGCGATAGTCGATCAGGGTGTTCAGCCCATCCACCGCCTCGACCCAGACGTCGCCGCCGCGACCGCCGTCGCCGCCGCTGGGGCCGCCGAATTCGATGAACTTCTCACGCCGGAACGCGACGCAGCCATTCCCACCGTCGCCGCTCTTCAGGAAGATCTTGGCTTCGTCGAGAAACTTCATGACCGGACCGCTCTCACCCGCACGCTGCTGACCATCTCGAGTCCAGCGCCGGCCCCGCCGGGACCGCCGCCCTCTCTTGTCGCATCAAACGCGAAACGGGGGAATGGTCGCCCATTCCCCCGTCCCCCGAACCCATGCCTCAAGCCCCCGATGGGGGCGAGGCCTTACTCTGCGGCTTCCGCCTGCTCGGCGATCGTCACCGTCATGCGGCCACGGCTGAGCTTGAACTGCACCGTGCCGGGGACCAGCGCGAACAGCGTGTGATCCTTGCCGATGCCGACATTGACGCCCGGGTGAACCTTGGTGCCACGCTGGCGCATGATGATGTTGCCCGGAACGGCGGTCTGGCCGCCGAACAGCTTCACGCCGAGGCGCTGGCCAGCCGAATCACGACCGTTGCGCGACGAACCACCGGCTTTCTTATGTGCCATCTCTCGATCTCCTCTTTACGCGCCGGCGATGGCGGTGATCTTGAGCACCGTCAGGTCCTGACGATGACCCTTCTTCCGGCGATAATTCTGGCGGCGCTTCTTCTTGAAGATGATGATCTTCGGGCCGCGGGTCTGCTCGACCACCTCGGCGGTCACCGAAGCACCGGCGATGATCGGCGTGCCGATCTGGATGGCGGTCTCGCCACCGCCGAGCATCAGGACCTCGTCGAGGGTGATGGACGCACCCGGCTCGGCGTCGAGACGCTCCACCGTGACAAGCTGCTCGGGGGCGACCCGGTACTGTTTACCGCCGGTACGGATGACTGCGAACATGGTCAGGCTGCCGTGGACTGCGAGGAGCCCCCTCGCGGAGTGTCCTCAGGTGATCAAAAACGCGCACGGGCGCCAGCCGAAACGGTCGGCGGCACCCGTGTCCGTGAACGCGGCACTATAGTCAGGACCGTCCGCCTGTCAACGACGAATGGCCGGAAGCGCCCGCAGACCGCCCCAAATTCGCCCGCGCGCGACCCCGCGCCGGGCCCGCGATCCATGCTTGCATGGCCAGACGCTCTCGACTATGGTCCGCGCCGACCACGCGGAGGGGGTGCTTGCACCGCCCGCCGCGCCTCGCGGAGAGGTGCTAGAGTGGTTGAATAGGACGGTCTCGAAAACCGTTGTGTCTGCAAGGGCACCGTGGGTTCGAATCCCACCCTCTCCGCCACTTTCCTTCCAAGAGCAGATGACCCTGCGGCCTCCGGCACGGACCGCAGATCGGCGCACGGGCAAGCCCGCAACGTGCCCGCCCCGGTCAGGGCCTTTTGCGGCTGAGGAACAGCCCCATCTCCGTCTGCACGCCCAGCACTCCGCCGGCCTCCTCGAAGGCCCGGTCGATGGCCTCGCGGAAGGCCTCCTGCTGAGCCTCGCTGGCGGTCTCGCCCGGCGGAAAGGACGTCAGAGCCAGGAACACGTCCTCGGGATCGGTGATCCGGAGGCTCGCGGGATGGACGGCCCGGGCCACATTGCCGAACTGCGACCGCATCAATGGCTCGGCCCTGTCGAAGCCGAAGATCGCAGCCACCGGCTCGGACGGGGCGCCGCCGAACACGGTGGTCAGCGCGTAGAGCTCGCGCATGTTGCCGGCGCCGTTGGTGGTGACCGCCAGGACGCCCCCGGGCTTGAGCACGCGGGCCATCTCGGCGATGCCGGCGGCCGGGTCGGCCACGTGATACAGCATGTGCATCGCGACGACCGCGTCGAAGCTGCCGTCATCGAAGGGCAAGGCCGCAGCGTCCGCCTGCCGGCCCGCGACCGAGCCGAACGGCAGCGGCCGGCACCGGCCCGTCGCCTCCTCGACCATGCCCGGCGACTGGTCGGCCAACGTCAGGGCGAGCCGGTCCGGCAGCATGTCCGCCACCGAGGCCCAGAACCAGCCTGGGCCGCAGCCGATGTCGAGCACATGATCGCCGGCCTCGAGCGGCAATTGCCGCGCCACCCACGGGAACCAGGGGATCTCGGCCACCGTGTATTCCCGGTGCAGGCGCGCCCGCGCCGCGAGCTTCCGGCTGTCGCCGTACTGCCTGGCCATCCCCGTGGTCGCGGAGGACGCGCCGCCCTGGTCGTTGCCGCTCATGGAGCCTCGCTCAACCGTCATGGCCGAGCCTAGGCGCCGGCCGGATGGGTGGCAACCTCCCGGGATGACGGCGGACCGCCGTGCGTGACGCGCAGGGGGATTTTGTGATTCATGGGCCAGATCCAGGGCCAGGGAGCCCGGCGATGCCGCACAACGGGGAAGAGAAATGCTGGTCAATGCAGCGCTGATGGGCCTGGGCAACGTCAACCGGAACCTGCTGACGATTCTCGCGAACAAGGCCGACCGGCTGCAGCGAGACCACGGCATCGGCTTCCGCATCGTGCTGATCGCCGACAGCCGCGGCGTCGCGGTCGACCCGGCCGGCTTCGATCCCGCCGAGGTCGTCGCCCGCAAAGCAGCCGGCGCCACGACCAGGGACTTTGCCGGTTATCGTGGGGCGATCCCGGTCGAGAGCCTGCTGACCTCCGAAGGCATCGCCCTGGTGTTCGAGGCGTCGCCGGTCGATCTGCGGACCGGAGGCCCGGGGCTGGCGCTGACGCGGGCGGCGCTGCAGCAGGGCGTCTCCGTCGTGCTGGCCAACAAGGGCCCGGTGGTGCTGGCGTTTCGCGAGTTGCACGCCATGGCCGCACAAACCGGGGCGGGCCTGAAATACAGCGCGACGGTCTGCGGTGGGCTTCCCGTGCTGAACATCGGGCGGCGCGACATGATCGCGGGCGACATCCTGCGGCTGCGCGGCGTGTTCAATGCCACCAGCAATTTCATCCTCGATGAGATGGCCGCGGGCGTGTCCTATCATGAGGCGCTGGCCGAGGCCCAAAGGCGCGGCATCGCCGAGGCCGACCCATCCCTCGACGTCGACGGCTGGGACACCGCCAACAAGCTGCTGATCATCGTGAACAGCCTGCTCGGCGCCGACATCTCGCTGAGGGATATCGCGGTCACCGGCATCGCCGGGGTCACGCCGGAGATGATCGCGGCCGAGGCGGCGCGCGGGCATGTCATCAAGCTGGTCGCGAGCGCCGAGGCCGGGCGCTATGCCGTGGCGCCCATGGTGCTGCCGGACGCCGACTTCCTGGCCCAGTGCAAAGGCTGGGAGATGGGGGTCGAGATGCACACGGACATCTACGGCATCAACTATCACAAGCTGTGGGAGCGCGAGCCCACGCCGACGGCGGCCTCGATGCTGCGCGACGCGGTCCATATCTTCACCGCCCCGGGGAGGGCCTGACCGCCGCCGGCACCCCGGGTTCGCATTATGCGCAAAAGCAGATCAATCGGATCTGCACAATCTATTGGAGCGACGGGAATCGTCGTTCCATTGTCCATGGGATCACCCGCCCCACCCAGAAACCGACGATCGGCCGATGCCCCGGCAGCCGTCGACGGCCTTCGAGATATCGCGCCGGCCTCAATTCGGGCCATCGGCCCGGTTTCGACATTCCTGACGGGAGCCTGACCATGGATTATCGCAAGCTCGGCAACAGCGGCGCCGTCGTCTCGGCCTATTGCCTGGGAACCATGACCTTCGGGGCCGAGTCCGACGAGGCCACCTCGTTCGCCCTGATGGACGACTATGTCGAGGCCGGCGGCAATTTCATCGACACCGCCGACGTCTACAGCATCGGCGCATCCGAGGAGATCGTCGGCCGCTGGCTCAAGGCCAAGCCGGGCATCGCCAAGGACCTGGTGATCGCCACCAAGGGCCGCTTCCCGATGGGCGCCGGGCCCAACGATTTGGGCCTGTCGCGCAAGCATCTCGGGGCGGCGCTCGACGCCTCGCTTCGGCGCCTGGGCGTCGAGCAGGTCGACCTCTACCAGATGCACGCCTGGGACGCGCTGACGCCGCTGGAAGAGACGCTGCGCTTCCTCGACGATTCGGTCCGCAACGGCAAGATCGCCTATTACGGCTTCTCCAACTTCCTCGGCTGGCAGCTGACCAAGGCGGTGTGGCTGGCCAAGGCCAATGGCTACGCGCCGCCGGTAACGCTGCAGCCGCAGTACAATCTGCTGGTCCGCGACATCGAGCACGAGATCGTGCCGGCGGCGCTGGACGCCGGCATCGGGCTGCTGCCGTGGTCGCCGCTGGGCGGCGGATGGCTGTCGGGCAAGTACAAGCGCGACCAGAAGCCGACCGGCGCCACCCGCCTGGGCGAAAATCCCACGCGCGGCATGGAGGCGTTCGAGGCCCGCAACGCCCGGTCGATCACCTGGGACGTGATCGGCACGGTCGAGGACATCGCCAAGGCGCAGGGGGCGACCATGGCACAGGTCGCGCTGGCCTGGGTCGCGGCGCAACCGGCGGTCACCTCGGTCATCCTGGGCGCCCGGCGGCGGGACCAGCTGGCCGACAATCTCGGCGCGGCGAAGCTGGTGCTGAGCGACGAGGCCATCGCCACCCTCACCGCGGTGAGCAAGCCGGAGATGGCGGAGTATCCCTACGGCACCGGCGGCATCCGCCAGCGCAACCGCAGGATCGAGGGCGGCCGCTGAGCCCGGGGCCCCTGCCCTATTCTTAGCGCACCGGAATCCGGTGCGCGGAATCGCGGCTCACCCGATCAGGTCGGCTGTGATCTTTCGCAGCTCCTCGCGGGTGAGCCCGCAGGGCTCCGGTCGCCAATCGGGATCGGATCTGCGCGCCGGGTTCTGGTTGATCAGGTTGGCGGGCAGGCGCCGCTGCCCCGCAGTGTTCGGGTCTGAGATCATATGCATGGTCATTGTCCGTAGGCCGCGGCAGCAAAGCCGCGCGGCGTGATGGGGAATCGTCATCAGCAATGCGAACGACAGAGTCGCCGCGCGGATGACGGACGCGCCGCGTCAGACGCGGCGATCAAACTTCGAAGAGTGCGGAAACCTGGGCTCGGCGCTCGATCACGAGCATGGAGAGCTGGCCGAACGGATCTTGGTCGACCTCGCAGATATAGGAACGTCGGCCGGGAATTAAACCCCCGGGGACATATCGCGCGATCCGCTCGCCATCGCCGCCGGTGCGTCGAGTACGGCCGACAGTGCCCCTACGCCCTGCCCATCGGCCGGCCGCCATGCCAGCTGAGGTAGTCGAACTTCGACCGCAGCATCTCCATGTCGCGCTCGAATTCCGCCAGCGTGTAGCTGGTCTCCGGCATCTCTTCGCCCTCGGGCAGCAACGGCTGCTCGGGGTCGATCGCCACCAGCATGTTGGCGACGTCGCTGTGGGTGGACGGCTCGCTCGGCTCATAGGCCTCGCCCTCGTCGATGTGCAGTTCTGCCACCGCGCTCTTCAGCAGCCACAGCTGCCGGCCGACCGGCGCCTGCCCGTCCCGCCAGCGGGCCAGCCAGAGCTCGAGCTGCTTCATCGAGTAGCGCAGTTCGTCGTCGCGATCGTTGGGGGTCATGGCGGCGGTCCGGATGTGAGGTCCTTCCGAAATGGCACCACGGGACGGGCGCCGCAAGGGCGTGCCGGCCGGCGCCTCAATCCTGGAACTGCTTCCACAGCACCATGCGCTGCTTCAGGTCGATGGTCCGGCCGTCGACCGTGAAGGTGCCGTCGCCATTGTGGTGCAGCGTCCGCCGCTCCTTCCGCTCCGGATCGGTCCAGATCCGCACCGCCTGCAGCACGAACAGGTTGTAGCGGTCGGCCAGGGTGGTGTCGGCGACGCGGCATTCGATGTTGGCCAGGCATTCGGCGATCAGCGGTGCCCCGACCTCCTTCGCCGGCTTCGGCGTCAGCCGGAATTTGGCGAATTTGTCGACCTCCGCGCCGGAGCAGTTGCCGATGTCGACCACTTTGCGCGCGAGGTCGACCGTCGGGATCGCGATCACGCATTCGCCGGTCGCGCGCAGCGCCGCGTGGCTGTGGTCCCACGGGCCGATGACGCAGCCGATCAGCGGCGGGTCGTGCTGCACCACCATATGGAAGCCCATGGTCATGATGTTCGGCCGGCCGTCCTGCGCCGTCGTCACCAGCACGATCGGGCCGGCCTCGAGCAGGCGATAGGCCTTGGATGCGGGCATCTGCTTCATCGGTTCCTCGCGCGGTGGCCCTTCCTGCGCCGAGGATACCCGCAAGGGGCCGCCGATAGCACCCAAGCCCATCTTGACGCCCGCCAACGCGGGTCTCAGGCTTCTCACATTATTGGGGGGAGGATATTTTGAAGCGCATTGTCTCAATGGCCGTGCTTTGCAGCTCGATTCTCTTTGCCTCCATGCACGGCACCGCTGTGGCCGGCAATGCGGTTGGGCTTCAAATGCAGCTTTACGTGCTCGGCTTCGATCCAGGTAGAATCGACGGCGCCTTTGGCTCCAGCACGCGCCGCGCCCTCCGGGCTTACCAGAAGGATCGTGGCCTTCCCGTCACCGGCGAACGTGATCAGCCCACCATCGACAAGCTCGTAAGCTGGGAGCGTGCCGAAGCCCAGAAGCGCGATATCGAGATCACCGAGCCCATGAAGGACGGAGTCCAGGAAGCGATTGGGAAAGAGCTGATCGATCCCTATTCAGCCGTCTACGAGTACGAACGCGCATACCATTATCCCGACAAGTATGGAGCGACGGGGACTGCCATCTGCGGGACCGTGAACGCGAAGAATCGATATGGCGCATACGTTGGAAGGCAATACTTTATGGCAGCTCTACTCGCTATCGGAGACAAGTATATGGCCTTCCCTTTTATCGACAAGGATGACTACCCACTCGCGGAAAACTCTTGCGAGATGCGCCGATGGTATACCCCCAGCGACGACAAGAAATAGGCGCATGTTCACTTCAGGCCGGCGCCCCATATAGCGAGGCCTAGCAACATCATCTTAGATGGTGAGCCGGGGCACGGCCCGACCGCCGGACCATCGCGATCGGCCCGATCAGCGCCTATAACAGACTGGCCATCCGCGTCCGCGCCGAGGAGCCCCCGATGACCGACCATCCCCAGCCGATGATGAAGGCCGCCCGTGTCCATGCCTTCGGCCCGCCCGAGGCGATCCGGGTCGAGGACGTGCCCCGGCCCGTGCCCGGCGCCGGCGAGGTCCTGGTGCGGGTCCACGCGGCCGGCGTGGGCCCCTGGGACGGCTGGATCCGGGCCGGCAAGAGCGTGCTGCCGCAGCCCCTGCCCCTGACCCTCGGATCCGACCTCGCCGGCACGGTCGAGGCTGTCGGCCCCGGCATCGCCGGCTTCGCCGCGGGCGACGAGGTCTATGGCGTGACCAATCCGCGCTTCTGCGGCGCCTATGCCGAATTCGCGGCCGCCGAGGCCGGGATGATCGCCCGCAAGCCGCGCGGCCTGGGCTGGATCGAGGCGGCCTCGGTCCCGGTCGTCGCCGTCACCGCCTGGCAGGCGCTGGAGCAGGCCGGCCTCGCCGCAGGCAAGAGCGTGCTGATCCATGGCGGCGCCGGCGCGGTCGGCGCCTATGCGGTGCAGCTGGCGCGGCAGCCTGGCGTGCGGGTCGTCGCCACCGCGGGCGCCGGCGACCTCGACCATGTCCGGGCGCTGGGCGCCGACCAGGTCATCGACCACCGGGCCGAGCGCTTCGAGAAGGCGGCCGGGCCGGTCGACATCGTCATCGACACGGTCGGCGGCGACACGCTGGACCGGTCCTTCGCCGTGCTGAAGCCCGGCGGGGCGCTGGTCTCGATCGTGGCGCAGCCGGATGCCGACCGGGCCCGGCAGGCCGGAATCCGCGCAGACTTCATGCTGGTGCGGGTGAACACGGCGGATCTAGACCGCATCACCGGGCGGATCGAGGCCGGGCGCCTGCAGACCGCGGTGGGCCCGGTGCTGCCGCTGGCCGAGGCCCGCATTGCGCATGAGATGATGGAAGGCCTGCGGCCGCGGCCGCCGCGCAAGATCGTGCTGCGGGTCGGGGACTGAGGCCGGAATTCTCGCGGAGACGCGACGGTCGGCTGGAACCGCTGACCGCGAGGGTTACTCCTGTAGCGGTGCGCCACGGAATCTGACATCCGGGCGTAGCGCACCGCAGCGAGCTTCATCGCATCCACAGCGATGAGGTCCATCATGGAGTTCCGATCTGCTGCCCCGGCCGCCCAGAGTGTCGCCGCCCTGCGCGATTTCATCTGGCGGGCCCAGGGCACGGCCTTCGAACCCGGCCACGCCGACCACACCAAAGCCTGCGCCATCTGGAACGGCGCCGTCGAACACCATCCTGCGCTGGTGATCCCCTGCCGCAGCGCGGCGGAGGTGCAGCTGGCGCTGACCGGCGCCCAGGCCCATGGCGTCGCCATCTCCGTCCGCGGCGGCGGCCATGACTGGGCCGGCCGGGCCCTGCGCCACGGCGGCGCCGTGATCGACCTGTCGCCGATGCGCGGGGTGACCGTAGACGTGGCGGCGCGCACCGCCACGATCTCGGGCAGCGCCACCGGTGTCGAGGTGGCCGGGGCGGCGGCCCCGCACGGGCTGGCCCCGGTGATCGGAAATTGCGGCGCGGTCGGCGCCATCGGCCATCTGATCGGCGGCGGCTACGGCGCGCTGACCCCGGGCTTCGGGCTGGCGGCGGACAATCTGCTGGGCGCCGAGGTGGTGCTGGCCGACGGCAGAGTGGTGACGGCGGACCCGGCGCAGAACCCCGACCTGTTCTGGGCCTTGCGCGGCGGCGGCGGCAATTTCGGCGTGGTCACGTCCATCCGCATCCGGCTGCATCCGGTGCCGGAGATGCTGGCCGGGGTGATGCTGTTCCCCTGGGTGCAGGCCGAGGCCGTGCTGCGCGGCTGCGAAGCCCTGATGTCCACCGCGCCCGATGCGCTGAGCATCACGGCAGGCGTGTTCAGTGCCCCGGACGGAAGCCCGGTCGTTCTGCTGGCACCGGCGTGGAGCGGCGCCGCGGCGGAGGGGCAGAAGGCGATCGCCCGGCTGCGTGGGCTGGGCACCCCGATCCTGGACCAGATCGCGCCGATGACCTGCATCGACCAGGCCCATCTCCAGGACGCGTTCGTCGTCAACGGGCGCCACCACGCCATCGAAACGCGCTGGCTGCCGGACCTCTCTGCCGAGGCGATTGCGGCAATCATGGCCGCCGGGTCGAACGCCACCTCACCCTATTCGGGCATCGTGCTGCACCACTTCCATGGAGCCGGAACCCGGGTCGCGGCGGAGGCCACCGCCTTCGGGCTGCGCCGCCGGCATATCCTGGTCGAGATCGTCCCGGCTTGGGACCCCGGCGACGGCACCCGCCACCGGGCCTGGGCACGCGACCTGTCAGCCGCGCTGGCGCCTCACGCCCTGCCCGGCGGCTACGCCAACCTGCTGGGGCCGGATGCGCAGGACCAGATCGCTGAGGCCTATGGCCCGAACGCGGAGCGGCTGCGGCAGATCAAGCGGCGCTACGATCCCGACAATTTGTTCTCGTCGGCGATCGCGCTGCCGCGCTGACCTTGGGGCGGACAGTGGTGGCAGCGTCAGGCGCTCAGGCTGTCGTCGCCACCGCCGCCGAAATCGTCGCCGCCGAAATCGTCCTGGCTGCCGTCGTCCTGGTAGTCGGCGTCGGTGACGCCGGGGTCGATGGGGTCGGACGGCACGGCGGCATCGGCATCGCGCGGCTCCGACCCGCCGGGGTTGGCGTCGTCGCCATAGTAGTTGTTGACCACCGTTTCGGTCAGGCCGGGCGTCGCGCCGGTGAAGCCGGTGCCGAACCCACCCAGCCCGCCGCCAAAGCCGCCATGGCCCCCAAACAAGGATTCGATGCCCTGGAACAGCAGGGCACCGCCGGCGATGCCCGCCGCCGTGGTGGCGGCGCTGCGCAGGAAGGACGGGCCGGAGGACTGGGCGAATGGCCCTGCGGCCCCGCCGCCCCAGGGGCCGGGCGCAGGCTGCGCCTGGGCATAGGCCGGAGGGGCCTGGGGGTAAGCCGGTGCCTGCTGGGCCGGCGCCGGCCGGGCGGCCGCGCCGGTGCCGAAGATGGCGCCGAGGAAGCTGCCGCCGCTAGCACTGCGCTGCGGCTGGGCCGCCTGCTGCTCCAGCTCCGCGATCCGGGCCTGGGCCTGGTGCAGCGCGTAGTCCTGGATCAGCACGGTCTGGGCCAGCAGGTAGGGCGCGTCCGGCTGGTCGCGGGTGAGGTCGCGGATGGTGGCCTCCGCCTCCTCGTCCTTCGCCGCAGCCGGGGCCTGCTTCAACCGGGCGACCAGATTGGCCAGAAGGTCGCGTTCCTGAGGTGTCATCTTGAATTCTCCGGTCGGGCCCGCTTCCGTCACGGGCGCCTCCCCCTTCCGCCGCTGATATGGGCGCGGCGGTGGGGCGGTGCAATCGGCGGCGCGGCGCCGTGCCGCGCCGCCCGGTGCGACGGCCCGGTCAGGAATGCGGGTCGTAGCCGTCGGTCAGCGTCTTCATGAAGGCGACGACGTCGTCGATCTCGGCATCGGTCAGCGCCGGCGCGTCACCGGGATGGCGGTCGAAGGGCGGGTCGAGGTTGATGTTCGCCTGGTACTGCGGCGGCAGGTCGTCGTATTTGCGCAGGCTGCCGTCCGGGTTACGCGGGTACCAGCGGCCGGGATCGGTCTCGCGGGTGACGTAGAAGGCGACGGCCTCGCGCAGGCTGTGGATCGCGCCGTTGTGGAAGAAGGTCTGGCGCAGCGCGACGTTGCGCAGGCTGGGGGTGCGGAACAGGCCGCAATATTCCGGGTGATTGGCCAGGTCGGTGCGCAGCGGGCCGCAGACCCCGAGGTCGAAATAGGCCGGGTCGGCATTGGCCGGGATCTCGGCGTTGCGCGGGATGCCGATGGCGATCATGCCGGCGTCGGTGAATTGCGGTGGCGTGCCGTCATTGCCGCGCTGGCTGATATGGCATTCGGCGCAGTTGCCCTTGGCCGGGTCGTTGAACAGATCCAGGCCCCGCGCCTCCTGCGGCGTCAGCGTGGCCTGGCCGGCCAGAAAGGCGTCGTATTTGCTGGTGTAGGGGTAGAAGCTGGCGGCGTCCTGCTCGTAGACCTCGAACGCCTTCAGGATCCCGGCATAGAGCGCCGGCCGGTCGGCCAGGATGGCATCGCCGTAGATCCGGCGCAGCGGGTCGCCATAGCCCGCCGCCAGGGCATGGGTGACGACCTCGTCCGGCGTGGCGTTGCCCATCTCGAAGGCGGAGAGCAGCGGGATGGCGGCCTGGTCGGCGCCGCGATCGACCCGGCCATCCCAGGTCAGCCCGCCGGTGGGGCCGTTGTCGACGCTCTCGTCGGAATCATCCTCCGAGTCGAAGAAATGCTCGGTGAAGGGCGGCACGTCCTGCAGATAGGTCAGTGACGGCACCGCCCGCCCGCCGGGCTGGGCCATGTCGCCGCCGCCCATCTGCACCGGCAGCGCGTTGGGCGGGCCGAAGCCGTGGTCCGGGGCGTGGCAGGACGAGCAGGCGAGCTTGCCCGAGGCCGACAAAGCGGGATCAAGGAACATCGCCCGGCCCAGCGCCGTCAGCCCCTCGACCTGGCGCCGCACCTCGGCCCGCGACATCCCGGCCGAGGCCGAACTGGGTGGAGCGGACAAGGCCGACCCCACCGCCGCGAAGGCCAGCACGCCGACCGCCAGCCCGCCCCACATCGTCCGCCCCCACACCGACTGGCGTCGGCGGACACCCGATCCCAAGGCCATCCCCGGCCACCCCATGATCCGTCGCGACGTGACGCCGGGTCCGGCGCCGCGCCCACCCTTCTATGCCCAAAAAGTTTCACTTGAGCGACAGCCGGCTTCGCGCGACGGATGCCGGGCGGAAGGGGACACAGCCACCGGACCTGTGCGCCGGGAGCCAAGGGGAAAAGCCGCATGAACAGATTGATCGTTTCCGCCGTCGCGGCTGGCGCCGCCGGGCTGCTCGCGCCGCCGGGCTTCGCCGCGGATCCCGGCCAGGGCGCCGGCCTGCATGCCATCGACACGGTGGTCGTGCTCTATGCCGAGAACCGCAGCTTCGACAACCTCTACGGCACCTTTCCAGGCGCCGAGGGGCTGGCCAACGCCACCGACGCGTCGAAGGTCCAGCTCGACCGCGACGGCACGCCGCTGAAGGAGCTGCCGCCGGTGTGGGACGGGCTGACCGCCAAGGGCGTGACGCCGCCGGTGACCCAGGCCCAGACCGAGCACCTGCCGGACGGCCCGTTCGACATGGACGACCCGCAGGGCCTGAACGTGTCGCTCAACACCGTCACCCATGACCTGTGGCACCGCTTCTACCAGAACCAGATGCAGATCAACGGCGGCAGGAACGACAAGTTCGTCGCCTATGCCGATGCCGGGGCCGAGGTGATGGGCCACCTCGACGGGTCGAAGACCGCGATGTGGAAGATCGCCCAGCAATACACGCTGGCCGACCATTTCTTCATGGGCGTGTTCGGCGGTTCGTTCATGAACCACATCTGGCTGGCCTGCGCCTGCGTCGCCCGCTATCCCGATGCGGACAAGAGCGCGGCGAAGCCGTCGATCGCCGTGGTCGACCCCGACGGCGTGACGCTGACCCAGGCCCCGAACTCTCCGAAATCGGCGATGGACGGCATCCCGAAATTCGTCGCCGACGGCAACCTCACGCCCGATTTCTACGCCGTCAACACCATGCAGCCGCCCTACCAGCCCAGCGCCAACAAGCCGGCCGCGGGCGGCGACACCGCCTATGCCGACCCGATGGCGCCGACCACCCTGCCGCCGCAGACCCAGACCACCATCGGCGACCTCTTGAGCGCCAAGGGCGTCAGCTGGGCCTGGTACAGCGGGGCGTGGCAGTCGGTGCTGGACCATGGCAACGCCACCCCGGTCCCGGCCTTCCAGTACCACCACCAGCCCTACAACTACTTCATCACCTTCGCGCCCGGCACCGCGTCCCGGACCGAGCATCTGCGCGACGGCGGGCTGGACGGGGCGGAGCTGGTCAAGGCGATCGACGCCGGCACGCTGCCGCAGGTCACCTTCTACAAGCCGCAGGGCAACCTGAACGAGCATGCCGGCTACGCCGACGTCACCTCCGGCGACCAGCACCTCGCCATGCTGATCGACCACCTGCAGAAGAGCCCGCAGTGGCCGCACATGCTGGTGGTGGTGACCTATGACGAGAATGGCGGCTTCTGGGACCATGTGGCCCCGCCGAAGGGCGACCGCTGGGGCCCGAGCATGCGCGTCCCGGCGATCATCATCTCGCCCTTCGCCAAGAAGGGCTTCGTCGACCACACGCCCTACGACACGACCTCGATCCTGCGCTTCATCACCCGGCGGTTCGAGCTGCCGGTGCTGCCCGGCATCGCCGCCCGCGACGCCGGCATCGCCGCCAACGGCAACCCGCCGCTGGGCGACCTKACGGCGGCGCTGGACTTCGCCACCAACTGAGATCCGGGGGCCGGCCGCAAGGCCGGCCCCCGCTGCACTATCAGCCGTTGGTGTAGTCCTTGCCGGTCCACTGCACCGACAGCTTGGCCAGCGAGCCGTCGGCCTTCAGCGCGGTCAGCGCGGCGTCGATCTTGGCCTTCAGCGCCTGGCCCTTGGCGTCCTGGCGGAACACGAAATAGGCCGGGACCTTGGTCAGCAGGTCGCCGGTCGCCTCGACCGGCAGGCCCAGCTTCTCGGCATGGTCGCGGGCCACGATCGGGTCGTTGACATGGGCGTCGATGCGGCCTTCGGCGAGGTCCAGCAGCACCGGCGTGACGTTGCCGTCGTAGTAGCGGATCTCGAACGCGCCGGGATGGGCGGCGAGATAGTCCTCGACCAGCTTGGTGTGCTCGCTGCCGGTGCCGGCGCCGACCACCTTGCCCTTGAGGTCGTCCAGGCTGTGGATGCCGGTGACACCCTTCTTCACGATGATCGCCGACCCGCTGTAGAAGTACGGCACGTCCGAGAACAGGTACTTGGTCTCGCGCTCTGGCGTCTTCGAGATCTCGTTGGCGACAACGTCGTACTTGCCGGCCTCCAGGCCGAGGAACATGCTGTCCCAGGGCTGCGGCACGAATTCGAACTTGAGGTCGGGCACCTTGGCCTCGACCAGGCGCAGCACCTCGACGTCGTAGCCGGTCAGCTTGCCGCTGTCGTCCTGGTAGGTGAAGGGAGCATAGGTGCCCTCGGTTCCCACCCGCACCGTCTCCTGCGCGGCGGCCGGCCCGGCCGCCAGGGCCAGCGCCATCAGCCCCGCCATGACAGCAGCACCCTTCACCAGAAACCGTCGCATCATGTTCTCCATAGCTCTTCCATTGCCTCTGTCCCTCTCGTCATTCCCGCGAAAGCGGGAATCTCCCGCCGGTGAGAGATCCCCGCTTTCGCGGGGATGACGAAGAGAGGGGTGTTCGTGTCTCAGATATCGAAGCTGTAGGACCGCAGGTAGTTCTTCAGGAAGTCCCGCGTCCGCTGCTGCTCGGGCGCGCCGAACAGCGCCTTGGGGTCGCCCTGCTCGATCACCTTACCGCCGTCGATGAACAGCACATGGCTCGAGATCTCGCGGGCGAAGCCCATCTCGTGGGTGACGATGATCATGGGAATCCCCTGCCCCGCCGCCTTGCGGATCGCCTCCAGCACCTCGCCGGTGTGCTCCGGGTCCAGCGCGCTGGTCGGCTCGTCGAACAGGATCAGCTCGGGCTGCATCGCCAGGGTGCGGGCGATCGCCACCCGCTGCTGCTGGCCGCCCGACAGCGAGGACGGGTACTGAGCCGCCTGGTCGGACAGGCCCATCAGCGCGAGATAGCCCTCGGCGATGTCCTGCGCCTCGGCCCGCTTCAGCCGCTTCACCACCAGGAGGCCTTCGAGGATGTTCTCGATCGCGGTGCGGTGGCGGAACAGGTTGTAGTTCTGGAACACCATGCCGATGCGCATGCGCAGCGACTGCAGCCGGCGGCGGTCGAGCCGCGGCAGGTCGTAACGGTCGCCGCCCATGTCGATGCTGCCGGCGTCCGGCGTCTCCAGCCGGTTCAGGCAGCGCAGGAAGGTCGACTTGCCCGAGCCGGAGGGGCCGAGGATGCTGACGATGCCGCCCTGGCCGACATCGAGGTCGATGCCGTCGACCACCACCTTGGCCTTGAAGGATTTGCGGACGTCCCGGATCGAAATCATGCGGTGATGTCCCGCCGGCCGCGCGTCAGATACGCCTCCCAGCGCCGCATGCCGATCTCGACCAGGATGCAGACCACCCAGTAGATCACCGCCACCGCCAGATAGAGCTCGAAGAAGCGCAGCGACCGGCCGCCGGCGATCTTGGCCGCCGCCATGATGTCGACCACCGCGATCAGGAAGGCCAGCGAGGTGTCCTTGATCAGGCTGATGAAGCTGTTGCCGAGATTGGGCAGGGCGACGGCCAGCGCCTGGGGCAGGATGATGCGGCGCATCGCCTGGAACGGGGTCATGCCGATCGAATAGGCGGCCTCGGCCTGGCCGCGGTCGATCGACAGCAGGGCCGAGCGGATCGCCTCGGACAGGTAGGCGCCGACATTGACCGCGCAGCTGAAGATCACGAACACCAGCGCCGGCACCCGGTTGGCGTCGATGTCAGTGCCGATCTGGGCGTTGAGGTACTGCAGCAGCTTCGGGATGCCGTAATAGGCGAGGTAGATCTGCACCAAGAGCGGCGTGCCGCGGATGAAGGAGATGTACAGCGTCGCCAGCTGCCGCAGCACCGGGATGCGGTAGATCCGGATCAGCGCCGCGCCGGTGCCGATCACCAGGCCGAAGGCCATGGCGCTGAAGGCGATCAGCAGCGTCACCGGCAGATAGGGCAGGATCTGCGGGAAGGCGGCGAAGAAATAGTCGAGGTCGAAGACCGAATTCATGCGCGCACCGGGCGGACGGCAGGGCCGCCGCACGCTCCCAAAGGGTGGCGGATGACTGGGATTGGTGTCGTCTGCACGAAATCCGTCAATCGAAACTTGGGGCCGCGCCTGGGGATCGGATGCCCGCGACACGGCGGAGCGGGCGAGCGCCGGAGGTGGCGATCGCCCGCCGGATATGCAACAGCAAAGCGTGCATATTTAATTTTTACGATTTATTTTGTATTAACCGGCTGCATCCCGACCCGACATCCGGCTAGCGGTCACAGCCACGCCCGCCGCCCCTGGAAAGGCACCCGCCCCTGGCGCCCGGCCGATTCGAGACGCTAGCCTCTCCCGGCAGGGCATCGGGAGGGGAAACATGTCCATTCTGCTGAAGATCATCGCCGGCTTGATGGCGGCGCTCGGCGGGCTCGCCATCATCCTGACGATCCTGGGCGTGACGCGCGGCTACAGTGTCGAGCCCGCGCTCCAACTCCTGGTCTCGGCGCTCGTCCTCGCCGCGATCGCCAAGCTTCTGGACGACACGCGAGCGATCAGGCACCGGATCGAGCACATCCAATATCAGGTGATCGAGGAGATCCGCGCCGCCCGCAAATCAGGGCCCGACTAGAGCCGCGCCCTGACGCCCAGGCAGAAGCCGACGCAGATGCCGGCGACCACGGCGGACCAGGGGTTGCGATGCACCGCCGCGTCGATCGCGTTGGCTCGCGCCTGGGCGATGCCGGCCACGGTCTCGCCCAGGCGGGCAACGTCCTCGCGCAAGGCGCGCAGATCCGCCTCGATGTCCCGCACTGCGCCGTCGGCCTCGACTTCGGCCGCCTCTGCCTCGATCTCGGCGGCGGTGCGCTTGGCCTCGATCTTCGCGGCCTTCGCCGCTTCGGCAGCGGTCTTGCTGATGGATTCGGTGTCGGCCATGAGGAAGCTCCCTTTGTCTTCCCAGGCCAACGGCACCGCGACCGCGATGGTTCCTCACCGTCCTTCGCGCACAGGGGTCGGCATTACATCAAATTCATCCGATTCCGCAGCGAAGCGGCCTCGACAACCGGACGCGGCGGGCGCAGAAGGAACTGCGATAGATTCGCATTCCCGCTCGCAACTCGCGAGCAGCATGTCGCGCGCCACCGGACACCGACATCCGGCCGAACCGCCCCCATGGTCCGGCCCCGTCGCCGCCCGGCGACGCTGTACCGGGTGGCCGTTGGATGTTGGTACCGTTCCTGATCATGATGCGGGAGGGCATCGAGGCCGCCCTGATCGTCGGCATCATCGCCGGCTATCTCCGCCAGACCGGCCGGTCGCAATGGATGCCGCTGGTCTGGATCGGCATCGCCACCGCCGTCCTGCTCTCCCTCGCCGTCGGCATCGTGCTGGACCTGGTCAGCGCCGAATTCCCGCAGCGCCAGCAGGAGCTGTTCGAGGCGCTGGTCGGCCTGGTCGCGGTCGGCATCCTGACCTCGATGGTGTTCTGGATGCGCAAGGCCGCCCGGTCGATCAAGGCGCAGCTGCAGCATTCGATCGACGCGGCACTGGACGGGCATGACGGCACCGGGATGGCACTGATCGCCATGGTGTTCTTCGCGGTCGCCCGCGAGGGGCTGGAATCGGTGTTCTTCCTGCTCGCCACCTTCCAGCAGGATGTCGGGCTGGCGGCGCCGGTCGGCGCCCTGGCCGGCATCGCAGTCGCGGTCGCCGTCGGCATCGCCATCTACTGGGGCGGCGTGCGGCTGAACCTGAAGCGCTTCTTCCGCTGGACCGGCCTGTTCATCCTGGTGGTGGCCGCCGGCCTGCTGGCCGGGTCGCTGCGGGCGCTGCACGAGGCTGGGCTGTGGAACGGGCTGCAGGAGACGGCCTTCGACCTCAGCCACGTCCTGCCCATCGACGGGCCGGTCGGGTCGGTGCTGGCAGGCATCTTCGGCTACCAGGACACGCCGGCCGTCGGCGAGGTCGCCATCTACATTCTCTTCCTTTTGATCACCCTGCCGTTGTTCCTCGGCGGCCACCGGGCCCCGCGCGAAGCCCGGTCCAACGCCTGAGCCCCTTTTCGGAGCACGCCACCGAATGTCGCTGCAGCGCACCACCCGGATCGGACTCGGCGTCGTCGCCGTGCTGGCCGTCGCCGTCGCCGGGCTGGGCGTCTACGCCTATCTCCACCGCGCCCCCCGCCCCGCCGCAGGCGGCACGGCCGTGACCATCACCGCCAAGACCTGCGAGCCGAACGCCCTGACGGTCGAGGCCGGGCGTGTCACCTTCCAGGTGCTGAACCAGAGCGACCGCGCCCTGGAGTGGGAGATCCTGCAGGGCGTCATGGTGGTGGAGGAGCGTGAGAACATCGCCCCCGGCTTTACCCAGTCGCTGACCGCGCGGCTGGAGCCCGGCACCTACCAGATCACCTGCGGCCTGTTGAGCAATCCGCGCGGCACCCTGACCGTGACCGCGGCCAAGAACGCCCCGGCCGAGCCGCTGCGGCCGTCGCTGATCGACCTGATCGGGCCGATCGCCGAATACAAGGTCTATGTTACCACCGAGACCGCCGACCTGGCTGCCGCCACCCCGCCGCTGGTCGCCGCGGTCAAGGCCGGCGACCTCACGCAGGCCCGGGCCCTGCTGGGCCCGGCCTGGGTGCACTACCAGCGGATCAAGCCGATCGCCGACCTGTTCGGCGACCTCGACACCGCGCTGGACGGCCGCGCCGACTATTTCGAGAAGAAGGAGCAGGACCCCGGCTTCACCGGCTTCCGCCGGCTGCAATACGGCCTGTTCACCGAGAATTCGACCGAAGGGCTGGGCCCGGTGGCGGACAAGCTGGCGGCCGACGTCCAGGCGCTGCAGGCCCGCATCGCCGACCTGTCGATCCCGCCAGACAAGATGGCCGGGGGCGCCGCCGCGGTGATCGCCCGCCTCGCCGCCGACAGCAATGCCGACACCGCTGGGGCCCAGGCGGATGTCGAGGGCGCCGCCAAGATCGTCGGCCTGCTGCGGCCCCTGAGCCAGAAGGCCGACAAGGCGCTGAGCGACCGCATCGACGGCGACCTCACCGCCGCCGGCCTGGCGCTGTCCAAGGACGACCGCGCCGGGATGCAGGCCCCGGTCGCGTCGCTGGCCGACGCCCTGCCGAAACTGCGCACCACCCTGGGACTGGATTGACCGGACCGACGCCATGAGCAGCAACGACCACCAGGACAAGACCCCCGACCTCGCGGATGCCGACAGCCCCGCGGCCCCCAGCCGGCGCAGCGTGCTGCGCGGCCTGGGCCTGGCCGGCGGCGGCGCCGCGCTGGGCGCCTTCGCCGTCGCGGCGCCTGCCGCCGCCCAGTCGCAACAGCAGCCCCCCGGTCGCGATGCCGAGGCCGCCGAGCAGGTGCAACCCTTCTACGGCCCCCACCAGGCCGGGATCGTCAACCCGGTGCCCGCCGCCGGGCTGGTCGCCGCCTTCGACGTGCTGGCCACCAGCCGGGCGGACCTGGAGCGGATGTTCCGCACCCTGACCGAGCGCATCGCCTTCCTGATGGCCGGCGGCACCCCGCCGGAGATCGACCCGAAATTCCCGCCGCCCGATTCCGGCGTGCTGGGCCCGGTGATCGTGCCCGACAACCTGACCGTCACCGTCGCGGTCGGCGCCTCGCTGTTCGACCAGCGCTTCGGCCTGGCCGGGGTGAAGCCGCTGGAGCTGACGACCATGGTCCGCTTCAGCAACGACGCGCTGGACCCGGAGACCTGCCACGGCGATCTGATGCTGCAGTTCTGCGCCAACACGCCGGAGGCCAACATCCACGCCCTGCGCGCGGTGGTGAAGGCGACGCCGGACCTGCTGGCGCTGCGCTGGAAGCTGGACGGCTTCCTGCCGGCTGCCACCAAGACGACCGGCCCGAAGGAGACGGCGCGCAACCTGCTGGGCTTCAAGGACGGCACCGCCAATCTCGACCCGACCGACGGCACCGCGATGGACCGGATCGTCTGGGTCCGGCCCGACACGGCCGAGCCGGCCTGGACGGTCGGCGGCAGCTACCAGGTGGTGCGCATCATCCGCAACTTCGTCGAGCGCTGGGACCGCACCCCGCTGCAGGAGCAGCAGACCATCATCGGCCGCGACAAGGCGTCCGGCGCGGCGCTGGGCCTGAAGGCGGAGCACGACGTGCCGGACTATTCGGGCGACCCCGAGGGCAAGGTGATGCCGCTCGACGCCCATATCCGGCTGGCCAATCCGCGCACCGCGGCGACCGAGGCCAACCTGATCCTGCGCCGGCCGTTCAACTATTCGCGCGGGGTGACCAAGGCCGGCCAGCTCGACATGGGGCTGCTGTTCATCAGCTTCCAGTCCAGCCTGAAGGCAGGCTTCATCGCCGTGCAGGAACGACTGAACGGCGAACCGCTGGAGGAGTACATCAAGCCGACCGGCGGCGGCTATTTCTTCACCCTTCCGGGCGTTCCGGACAAGGACGGCTATCTGGGCCAGGGCCTGTTGCAATCGGCCGCGAGCTGAACGCCGGATGACCACCCAGGGGCCAAGGTTTTTCACGCAAGGGGACTGCATATGAAACGCATTCTGATTCTCGGCATCAGCACCGCCGCCCTGCTGGCCGCGGCCGGCGCCATGGCCGCACCGCCCTCGCCGCTCGACCTGGTCGAGCCGATCGCCAAGTACAAGATCTACGTCACCGGCGAGGTCGACCAGCTGGTCGCGCACACCCGCGAATTCACCGCGGCGGTGAAGGCCGGCGACCTGAAGAAGGCCCAGGCGCTGTATGCCCCGAGCCGGGTGTTCTACGAGCGGATCGAGCCGATCGCCGAGCTGTTCAGCGACCTCGACGGCAGCATCGATTCCCGGGCCGACGACCATGCCAAGAACGAGGCGGATCCCGAGTTCACCGGCTTCCACCGCATCGAGTATGGGCTGTTCGAGAAGAAGTCGACCGATGGCATGGCGCCCTTCGCCGACAAGCTGCTGGCCGACGTGATCGACCTGCAGGGCCGGATCAAGGCGCTGACCACGCCGCCGGACAAGGTCGTGGGCGGCGCCGCGGCGCTGATCGAGGAGGTCGCGGCCACCAAGATCTCGGGCGAGGAAGACCGCTACAGCCACACCGACCTGTACGACTTCCAGGCCAATGTCGACGGCGCCAAGAAGATCGTCGACCTGCTGCGCCCGATCCTGGAGAAGAGCGACAACGCCCTGCTGATCAAGGTCGACGCCAACTTCAAGACGGTCGACACCATCCTGGCGAAGTACAAGACCAAGGATGGCGGCTTCGAGACCTACGACAAGGTGACCGACGCCGACCGCACCGCGCTGAAGGGCCCGATCACCACCTTGGCCGAGGACCTGTCCCAGCTGCGCGGCACGCTGGGCCTGAGCTGAGGCGTCCCACGGTTTCGCAGGTTGGGTTCGCGGCAAGCGAACCCAACACCAGCCGGATCGAGCAAGGATACACGGACAGCCACACGGTCGAAGCCGCCATGGCGGCGTCTGGGCGGATGCCAGGCTCAGGTCTGCCCGCTGCCCCTCTTCCCATCGTCATTCCCGCGAAAGCGGGAATCTCTCTTCGGTCAGGGTGTGAGGAGATCCCCGCTTTCGCGGGAATGACGGATCCGGGGTGTTCTGTCGAACCTGCCTATTGCGTTAACGCGCGATCCTCGTTCATGATCTGTTCCATGAATATGGCTCGACCCGACGAGATCCCGCCGACCGATCCCGACCTGAAATGGACGGGGTGGGCGCTGGACATGCTGCGCGAGATGGTCGAGATCGACTGCCGCACCAAGCGGATGACCGCGCAGCAGCAGGGGGCGATCCTGGCCGGGCCGGAGGCGCCGGACTACGCACTGATGCAGTCGCGCCTCTCCCGCTCGATGCGGCTGTCGCTCGCCATGACCGAGCGCATCCGCGCCGACTACCTGTCCCGCAAGGCCGAGGCCGAGGAGACCGGGGAGCGCGAGCGCCGCCGACAGCGGCGGGAGCAGGCCGCCCGGGCCGTGATCGAGGCGGCCGCGGCGCCCGACGAGGCCCAGGACTTCGAACGCGTGCGCTCCGCGGTGCGGGAGAAGCTGGCCGAGGACGAGATCCTCGACGTCCAGATCGATACCCTGTCCGCCGCGGACTTCGTGCGCGAGGTCTGCCGCTGGCTCGGCCGCAGGCCAGACCCGGCCCGGCTGCCGCGGGGCTGGGACGACGAGGCCAACGACAACGCCGGCGCGCCCGGCGCGGTCGTCGTCGCCGCGGACCCCGAGGCCGGCGACGGCCGGGCCGAGTCGCCGGAGGATGACAGCCGCCCGCCGTCCCGGCTGCCGCCGCCGGACAGCAGCTGAGCGGGTGATGGGTAACGTCGAGCCATTATCGAAGCCCGCCGACCGCGTTGCCTCTCCCGTTTGCGGGAGAGGTCGGAGGCGCTCGCGCCCTTCCCCAGCCGTCATCAACTCAGTTGATGTTCTTGTCTGAGTTTTGCGTTGGCGATGATGACGAGCTTGCGCATGAGGGCAGTGAGGGCGACGAGCTTCTTTTTGCCGTTGGCGAGGAGTTTGAGGAAGAAGGGCCTGAGTGTGGGGTGATGGTTGCTGGCGGCCATTGCGGCCATGAAGAGGGCGCGTTTGATCTCGGGTCTGCCGCCTTTGGTGCGGCGGTAGGCGTTGGTGTTTCCGCTT